>CANGXK010000200.1 GCA_947457715.1 Gemmatimonadota bacterium | reverse complement strand
CTTATCCACGATCCCGAGGGCCGTCACCGCCTTGAACGTGTTCTCCGTGGGAACCGCGCCGACACTGTCGCGCGCCGCACCGAGGTAGTCGTCGAGCAACACGTCGGAATACCCCGCAGCGCGCAGGCGCTGGCGGATCTGCTCCGGCGTGAGCCCGCTGGACTGGATGCGCTGGCGGATGGTCGAGCCGGCACCGGGGCGCGTGGCAATTGCTCGCTCGATCTGCGCCTGCGTGGGCTGCTGGGCGGCCAGCGACGAGGGGGCGACGAGGCGAAGTACGCCGGAGGCCAACAACACGAGCAAGCAGATTCGGCGTCGGAAATGCATCAGGCAGAATAACCAAGCCAATCAGCAGGGCGCCACTGCCACCCCAGAGCATTCACACCGCCTCCCATTTGCGCCCCTTTACTTGCGGCCACCGCTCCCGGAGAGCGTGCGCACTGTACGGGTCCTGCAAACACGATGCGACGTCAACCTCAGGGAGGAACTCTTCTCCGACTCCATTTCTGACAAAAAAGGCGTTGAAGCCGAACCGATGCGTGCCAATCAGGCGGTATCCCTTCTCACGGCCAAGTTTGCACATGGCGGCCAGCGAGGCACCCCGATAGTCCGCTGAGTCTGCGATGAACCCAGGATCGTACGGGACGGTCAATGCGCAATCGAAAGGGATGGGGTTGTGTACTTCGCACACGACAACCTGCGGCTGGACCACGTCTATCGCCTTCCAGACCCAGTAATCCATGCCATCGATGTCAAGGCTCAACAAGTCGATGGGACCCTTGGCTCCGGACCGGGCAATCAGTTCATTCACGTTCTCGGCCGTGATCCACGCCTTCGTGAACCGGGGCGGATACAGAAAGGTATCCTTGTTGCGCGCGAAGAACGCCGTCCCCTCCTTCACGTTTTGCTCGTTCCCGTCGAACAAATGCCCCCACCAGCCGTGATTGATCACCAGATTTGCCGTATTGCACTCGCGGCCGTTACCGGCGCAGATCTCCACACATGTGCGGTTGATCGGAGTAATCAGGGAGAAGATGTAGAGCAAAATGCCGTCTTCTTCGAACTGAGAGTACTTCCGGAACCCCACACTGTCGATGCTCGGCAGCCACGAGTTGCCCTTCGACGCCAGCAACCGATACTGCTGCATCAGTGTTTGCTGAGCAACCGCTTCGTTGTTGAGTCGGGCGTCGCGCGCCAATCCGAATTCGTGGCGCAGTTGCCCGGGTGCAAATCGGCCTAGGAGTTTTCTGACCAATCGCTTCATGGTGCCCATGGTCCATCGCACATGAGTGCGAGCTGGGGAAACGCGACGACACCGCCTGCGCGGACGGCGGCGGAACTTAGCCGGGCTGTACCTCTCCCGAAAGGCGGGCGGAACTCGCGCCGTTTTGCAGGACGCCGTGACGGGACCGCTCACCGCAACGCACCGCAAACGGCGCGCCCCGTTACTTCACCATGAACGCCGCGACGGCCTTGTAGGTATCCCACGCGACGATGAGCTCTCCGCCCTTACCGGCCGGCTTCACCATGATCTCCATCTTCTCGACCACGGCGTTGTTGCTCGTCACCATCATCGGAATGCGCACGAGATCCTGCTTGGCATCATAGGCGGTGCCCCACTGCTTGGTCTGCTTGTTCACGACCAGCTCCCACTTGCCGTTCTCTTCGAGCTTCGTGAACAGCGTGTAGGTACCGGCCGGCACCACCATCGCGCCGAACGCCAACGGCTTGCTCGTGGTGAAGTGCGTGGCTTCGTTGGCGCCCGTGCGCCACACCATGCCCCACTTCATGTCGCCGAGGCCGTTGAACAGCACGCGGCCACGCTTGGACGGGCGGCCGTAGTTCACGTTGATGTTCGCACCGGCGATCGTGGTGATCACCGAATCGCGCGGCGACGCGGGCGCCTTGGGGTCCATCTTCATGGCCCCCTGAGCCGAGGCAGACACGGAGATCAGGGAAAGCGCGGCAACGGCGTATGCGCCGCGACGAAGCGTACGGGTACTCGACATGAGGGTGGGATGGTCGGGAATGGGGAAAAACGGGATGGATAACTGGGGAAATTTACCCAATCGGCGCCGGAAGGGTTCCCGGCGCCGACGAGTCCCCTACTCCGCCTTCTTCCGGGCCTGCGCCAGGAACGCCGGCTCCAGCTGCAGCAGACTGGCCAGCTTCCGCATGAGGTACGACTCCTGGCTGTCCAAGGAGCCGTCGGCCAGCGCCACCTGCCACATCAGCTCCGCCAGCACGATGCGCTGCGCCACGTCGTAGTCCTTCACCACCTGTCGCGTGAACACGAAGTGGTCCACCGCGTCATGATTGGCCGCGGCCGCCTCGGCCAACATCCGCCGCGCACCGGCTTCGTCCACGCCGAAGTGCCGCTGCAAAATGTCCAGAATCCGGGCCTGCTCGGCCTCACTGAACTCGCCATCGGCGCAGGCCAGCTCCACCAACAGCGCGCACGCCGCCACCCTCACGTCGTGCGGATGCAACCGGGAGTGCGTGCCGGGAGTCCCCGGCACGCTGTCTCCGATCAACTTGCGAATCGCGTCGAGCATGACTCGCGATTACATGCGGGTGGCCGGCCCGATCGCGCGATCGAGCTTGGCCTTCGCGGCTTCCAGTTCCTTGCGCAGGAACGTGTACCGCTCGAGAGCGTCCAGTCCGACCTTCTGGTCGGCGCGAGCCGTCATGCCCGCCAGGTACGTGATGTGCGCCTGCAGTCCCGGCTTGCCGTAACGGATGGGCTGCGTGTTCACGATCTCGCTCACTTCCTTCACCTTCGTGGCCGTATCGGCCGCCGCACCCGTGGCGCCCTTGTACTTGGCCTCGGCCGTGCGCACGCGCGCCAGCAGCGCGTTCACGTCGGCCACCATCTCACGCATCTTCAGGTTGTGCGCGTACTGCGCCTGCAGGTCGGCTTCGGTCGTGCCATCCGACGCCAGACGCGGGTCGATGCGCACGCGCATCGGTACCGACTTCGTGATGCCGCCCGCGGTCACCTTCACGGTGTACGTGCCCGGCGGCGCGCCGAGCCCGTTGGCGTACTGCGTGCCCCACACGAAGCGGTTCATGCCGGCGTTCTTGGTCACCAGGTTGATCGTCGGCGCGACCAGCGTCGCACGCGCGCCACGGCCCGCCATCATGGCTTCGTCCGGATCATCCTCCCCACCACCACGACGGGCCGGCGCCGCCTGCGGAATCACACCGCTCTTGTAGCTGTTCACCACTTTGCCCGCGGCATCGAGGATGTCGATGCGCACGGTGTCGCCCGGCGCGCTGGCCAGGAAGTAATCCACAGACGGACCGAGCAACTGCGGCGTGGTCGTCGTGCGGTAGCCGTCACGCGGCTTGAACAGCGTGAACGACTCGCTCTGCGTGGTCGGGCCGACCTGCTGCAACGCCGAGATGTTGTCCATGATCCACGCCGCACGCCCCTGCGTGGCGACCACGAGGTCGCCGCGATGCACACGGATGTCGTTGATCGGGATCTGCGGCATGTTCAGGTTGAACGGCTGCCAGTGGCCACCGTTGTCGAACGAGATGTACAACCCGAACTCGGTGCCGGCGTACAGCAACCCTTCACGCACGGGGTCTTCGCGCACCACACGGGTGGGCGCATCGGCCGGAATGCCGTTCGTGCCATCGGTGAGCAGCTTCCACGTCTTGCCGTAATCGTTCGTGAGATAGATGTACGGCTTGTAGTCGCCCAGCAGGTAGCGGTAGGTCGCGTAGTAGGCCGACCCCTTGCGATGCGGAGAGGCGTCGATCCACGCCACACGGCCGCCATCCTCGAGTCCCTTCGGGGTCACACGCGCCCACGTCTTCCCATCGTCGCGCGTCACGGAGAACGGACCGTCGTTCGAGCCGGTCCAGATCACGCCCTTCTCGAGCGACGACTCGGTGATCGCGTACAGCGTGCTGTAGAACTCTTCACCCGTCACGTCGCGCGTGATCGGCTCGCCGCTGCCGCCCTGACAGCACTTCGGGAACCACGTGAGATCGGGGGAGATCTTCTCCCACGTCGCGCCGTTGTTGCGCGTGCGGTGCAGATACTGCGAACCGTAGTACAGCACCTTCGGATCGTGCGGCGACAGCGCCATCGGCGTCGTGCGCTGCATGCGATACATCAGATCGCCGCCGTCGTTGCCGTACAACGACTGCGCGCCGATCCAGTAATTCTTCGTCACGCCGGCTTCGAGATTCATCACCGCATACTGCCCCTTGCAGTTGCCGTGCACGAGGTTCTTGTCGCCCGGGTGCGGAATGATCGGTCCCGTCTCACAGCCCGGGCCCGTACGCACCGTGCCCATGTTGAACACGTCGTTGTTGCTCGGCACGATGTACGTGCTGTTGTCCTGCTGCGCCATGTACAGCTTGTACGGGAACGCATTGTCCAGCCACACGCCGTAGAACTCGGCCGTCGGCTGCACATCCTGCGAGCTCCACGTCTTGCCGCCGTCGAACGACACGTTGGCGCCGCCGTCGTTCGACTGCACCATCGTGTTGCTGTTCGTGGGATTGATCCAGATATCGTGATTGTCGCCGTGCGGCGTGCGGAACGGGGCGACGGTCTTGCCGCCGTCGGTGCTCTTGTAAAACGTCTCGGCGCCGCCGTACACCACGTCGGCGTTCGACGGATCCGCGCCCAGCGACGTGTAGTAGAACGGACGCGTGATGAGCCCGGGCGTGCTGTTCATGAGCGCCCAGCTCGCACCGGCATCATCGGAGCGATACAACCCGCCGCCCGGCAGCGCTTCCACCAGCGCGTACAGCCGGTTGGGGTTGGCCGCCGTCACGGCGATGTTCCCCTTGCCGGTGATCTGATTCGGCAAGCCGCCCACCAACTTGGTGAAGCTGTCGCCGCCGTCGGTGCTCTTGTAGAAACCGCCTTCGCGCGAACCGGAGATGATCGACCACGGCTTGCGCTCGATGCGATTCATCCACGCGTACACCACGTTCGGATTGCCGGGCTGCAGTTCGACATCCATCGCGCCCGTGCTGTCGCTCACGAACAGCGTCTTCTTCCACGACTTGCCGCCGTCGGTGGTTTTGAACACACCGCGATCGGTGTTCGGCTTGAAGATGTCGCCGTACGCCGCCACCCACACGATGTCCGGGTTCGTGGGATGAATGCGCACCGCGCCGATCTGGCCGACGTTGTACAGCCCCACGAACTGCCACGAGGCGCCGTTATCGACGCTCTTGTACACGCCGCGGCCGGTGGAGACGTTGCTGCGGACGCCGTCCGAGCCGGTGCCGACGTAGATCACACTCGGATTGGACTCCGCCACCGCGATCGAGCCGATCGAGCCGAGCG
>CANGXK010000199.1 GCA_947457715.1 Gemmatimonadota bacterium | reverse complement strand
CCCTCGACGAAGTGGTCATCACCGGTACCGGCGGTTCGGCGCGTAAGCGCGAAGTCGGTAACTCCATCGGGCAGGTCAAGCTCGCCGATATTCCGGAAGTCCCCACGAACGTGTCGAACCTGCTGTCCGGCCGCTTGGCTGGCGTCACGGTCGGTGGCGGTGTCGGTAACGCCGGCAGCGGTTCCGCCATCCGTCTCCGCGGCACCACCAGCGTGTCGCTCACGAACCAGCCGCTGATCTTCATCGACGGCGTGCGCACGCGCAGCGACGAATATCCGCGTAACGGTATCTTCACGGGTACCACCCAGCGCGGCGCCAACTCCAACTCCAGCCCGCTCAACGACATCAATCCGGACGACATCGACCGGATCGAAATCGTGAAGGGCGCGGCAGCGGCCACGCTGTACGGCACCGACGCCGCGGCCGGCGTGATCCAGATCTTCACCAAGCGCGGCGCCGGTGGCGCGGCCAAGTGGCAGGTGCGCTTCAACGGCGGCGTGAGCAGCCTGCAGAAGTTCGGCACCGACTCCGTGCCCCTGCTGTTCATGGATCCGTTCCTGCGCAACAGCGGCGGCGGCGCGATTCCGTTCCTCGACAACTATGCTGCGCGCTATGGCACGGCCATTCAGGTGTCCGGCGGCACGGGGGACAACCTCAAGTACCTGCTGTCCACCAACATCGAGAACGTCGACGGCGTGCTGCCCAATGACCGGGACCGCAAGTACCAGGTGCGGGCCAATCTCGACTTCCAGCCCATGAAGAAGCTGGCGATGAACTGGAGCAGCGCGTACACCAATAACCTGATCGACCAGACGCCGGCCGGTAACAACGCGCAGGGGCTCACGCTCAATGCCTTCCGCCGCGACCGCAACTACTTCGGTAACGCCACGCCGGACACGATCCGCAAGGTGCTGACGCAGAAGCTGGCGTCGAACATCGATCGCCTCATCATGGGCTTGACGAGCACGTGGACACCTTTCACGCGATTCTCCAGCCGGTTGACGGTGGGTCTCGACCGTGCAGCGCTCGAAAACCGCAACGTGCGCCCCTTCGGCTTTCCGGCGGCGCCGCTCGGTGTCATCCAGAATCAGCGGTGGGCTAACACGACGCTCAGCACGGATTGGGTGAACAACTACGACTTCAATCTTGGCAGCGACCTGAAGGTCACCGCCTCGGCCGGTACGCAGTACGTCAACTCGCTCGTCGGCGACGTGGTCGCGCTGTCCGAGAACTTCGCGACGCCCTCCGATCCGACCGTCGCCAGCGGCGCGATTAAGAACGCCGATGAAAATCGGCAGCGTGTCATCACCGGCGGCGCGTTCGGTACGCTCCTCATGGGATTCAAGGACCGCTACTTCGTGACGGTCGGCGGTCGACTCGACGGTAACAGCGCCTTCGGTTCCGACTTCGGCTTTCAGTTCTATCCGAAGATCAACGGTTCGTGGGTGCTCTCCGATGAGTCGTTCTGGCAGGAGAAGTACGGCACGCTCAAGCTGCGCGGCGCCTTCGGTTCGGCCGGTCGTGCACCGGGCGCTTTCGCCGCCGTGCGCACGTACAATCAGGTCGGTTGGGGGACCACGACCGCCGTGCGCCCAGCCAATCTCGGCAACGCCAACCTGGGCCCCGAGCGCACCACCGAACTCGAACTCGGCTTCGATCAGACGCTGTTCAGCGGTCGGACCACCGTCGACTTCACGTACTTCAACGCGACCACCACGGACGCCCTGTTCAGCGTGCGGTCGGTGCCCAGCGAAGGCTTCCTCGCCACCACGCTCAGGAACGTCGGTGAGATGCAGAAGTCGGGTATCGAGCTGGCGCTCAATCACGACATCATCGAGCGCGAATCGTGGGGGCTGAAGGCGGGCATCAACCTCGCCACGAACGACAGCAAGGTGATCAGCCTCGGCGGCGCACCGGCCTTCACCGTCGGCAACTCCGGCTGGGTGGTCGAGGGCAAGCAGGCGCCAGTCGTGCGCGGCAAGCTCATTCGCAACGCCGACGCGCGCGGCGTCGCCCCCGACACCGTGTCGAACTACGACTTCGGGCCAAGCCAGCCCACCAAGATCATTGGTGGCAACATCAGCATCCGCGGCTGGAAGAACGTCAGCTTGTCGGTGCGCGGCGAGTATCAGGGTGGCGCCTTCATCGAAGAGGGGGCGTCGTTCAACGCGCTGTCCCGCTCGGTGCTCTGGCCCACCTGCTTCGATGCCTACGCCAACATTGCCGCGGGCAAGCCGATCACGGCACGCGAAACGCTGACCTGCATTCCGGCCAACGTCCGGACGGACATGTTCATCTTCCCGGCGGATTTCTTCCGCGTTCGGGACATTTCGCTCACCGTGCCCCTGGGCAAGCTGATTCCCCACACGGCGAGCAGCACCTTCGTGTTCTCGGCACAGAACCTGTTCCGGCGGAACTTCGGCATGCCGCTGTTCGACCCCGAAATGACGAACAACGATTCGTTCAACGCGACCGTGCGCGGCATTAACGAGCAGATCCCGGCGCCCGCGATCTTCCAGATGTCACTCCGTATCTCCTACTGAGGAATGTGCTGATGCTTACTTCGATTTCCTCAGGACGCGCGACGATGCCGCGACGTGTGCTCCGCGTCGCTGCTCCGCTCTGTCTGCTCGCCGGACTGTCGGGCTGCGCGCTCGACGCCGTCAATCCCGGTCCGATCCGGGCCGAAGCGCTGAATACGCCGTCCGCGCTGTCGTCGCTGGTGAACGGCTCCGGCCGCGATCTGGCCGAAGCCCTCAACTGGACTTCGTACACCGGTGCTGCCGCCGCCCGTGAGATTTTCCCTGCCGGGTCCACGGCCGCATTCGGCATCTCCGTGCTGCACCAGAACGGCAAGCTGGTCGACAATGACGGTGACACGTACTGGAATTTTGCCCAGCGCGCCCGCTGGACCTCCGAAGACGCCGTAACGCGCATCAAGTCGGTGCTCGGGACCGGGTCCGCGAACAGCACCACGCTGGCGCAGGCCCTGGTATGGGCGGGATTCTCCAACCGGCACTTGGGCGAGAACTTCTGTGAGGGGGTCATCAACGGTGGTGCTCCCGGCCCGCACACGGTGTATTTCGAGCGCGCCGAGGCGAACTTCACCGAAGCGATCACGGTGGCGACGGCAGCGAACAACGCCAACCTCGTTTCGACCGCCACGGCGGGTCGCGCGTCGGTGCGGTTGCTGCGCAACAACACCGCTGGTGCCGCGACAGACGCGGCGACGGTGGCGAGCACGTTCGTGTACCGCATGCCGTACTACCAGAACGAACTCGATCAGTACAACCGCATCTTCTGGGCGAGTGCCAACCAGCCGTATCGCGCCCATACGGTGTGGAACACCTACATCGAGACCTATCGTCGGGCGACGCGTGATCCGCGTGTCCCCTTCGATAGCAGCCTGACCATTCTGGTTGGCGACGCGGCCGTCGGCGCCCTGGGTCGCGTCCGCTGGTACTTCCAGACCAAGTACCCCACGCTCACGTCCCCCATCAACCTCGCCTCGGGCTGGGAGATGCGTCTGATCGAGGCGGAAGTGAAGCTCATCGCGGGTGATCTCGCGGGTGCGCTCACCTCGATCAACGGTCGTCGTACGGCGCTGTCGCTGGCACCGGTCACGGCGAGCAGCCTCACGGAAGCGTGGGCGGCGCTCAAGCGGGAACGCGGCATTGAACTGTGGCTCGAAGGACGTCGCCTCGGCGATCTCCGTCGCTGGGCGGCACTCAGCCGCCCGGGGGCGCTCGATCCCAAGGAGGAAATTCCGGGTCGTGACCTGTGCTTCGCCACGCCGCTGTCCGAGAAGCAGACGAACCTGAACTTCCCGCGCTAAACTTACGGTGCCGCGTCACGGCACCATCACGCGGTGATCGCTGACGTGGCGCCCTGAACTCAGGGCGCCACGTTTGGCTTCCCCCCAGACCGACACAGGAGATGCAGTCGATGCGATTGCCCTTTCTCACGATGATGGCGCTGCTGCTTGCGGCAGGCCGAGCCGACGCGCAGCCCGTCGCCGACCAGGCCGCGCCGCCGGTATTCATCGACGAGCTGACATGGATGGAAATCCGTGATCGCATGCTCGCCGGGACCAAGACCGTGATCATCGGCACGGCCGGGCAGGAGCAGAAAGGCCCGCACATGGTGACCGGCGAACACAAGTACGTGCTGCAGCACACCACCGAGCGCATTGCCCGCACGCTCGGTGACGCGCTCGTGGCCCCGATCATCACGTACGTGCCGGAGGGCAGCTGGGAGATGCCGCTTCGCGGGCATATGGCGAAGGCGGGGACGATCACGCTCCCCGAAGACCGGTTCATCGACCTGCTGGTGCATGCGGCCAAGAGTCTGCGCGCCGGTGGCTTCACGACCGTCATTCTGATCGGTGATTCCGGTGGCAACCAGAATGGCATGAAGGCCGCCGCCGATCAGCTCAACGCGGCGTGGAAGGAGAACGGCGGTCGCGCCCTCTTCATCGGCGACTACTACACGAAGTCCGCCGAAGACATTCGCACCTATCTGGGTAAGCTCGGCTTCCCGATGGAGGCCATCGGCAGTCATGCCGGGATGGTCGACACGTCGGAACTGCTGTTCGTGAATCCGGCCCTCGTGCGTCGCGACCGGCTGGCGCCGAATGGCGGCTTCCCCGACAGCGGCGTCAACGGCGATCCCACGAAAGCCACCGCCGCCTTCGGAAAGGCGCTGGTGCAGATCAAGATCGACAATGCGCTCGCGCAGATCCGCGCATCGCGCGCCACTTCGGGAGGTTTCTGATGCACAGACTGCTGCTGGGCGCACTCGTTGCCGTGGCGACCACCTCGACGCTGCACGCGCAGGAGCGCCCCGATCTGCTGGCGGCACCCTATCTCGAGGCCATGACCTGGACCGAGATCCGCGACGCCATTCAGGGCGGCAAGCGCGTGGCCATCATCCCCACCGGCGGCACGGAGCAGAACGGCCCGCACATGGTGATGGGCAAGCACAATTACATCGTCACCTTCGCCGCCGGACAAATCGCGCAGCGCCTGGGCAATGCGCTGGTGGCGCCCACGGTGCAGTACGTGCCCGAGGGCGACTACACCCGCCCGAATTTCGGTGACAAGCCCGGCGTCATCTCGCTGCCGTCGCCCAGCTATGACCGGTTGCTCGACGCGGCGGTGCGGTCACTGCGCGTGTCCGGCTTCACCGACATTCTGCTGATCGGCGACAGTGGTGGCAACCAGGCGGGTCTCACGGCGGTGGCGAATACCCTCAATGCGGAGTGGGCCGGGACCGGCGTGCGCGTCTACGCGCTGGTGGATTACTACCAGAAGGGGCGCATTCAGATTCGCGACTACCTGAAGGCCACCTATGGGTGGGATGAGCAGATG
>CANGXK010000198.1 GCA_947457715.1 Gemmatimonadota bacterium | reverse complement strand
TGGTCTGGGTCTGGACGCTCGGTGACTATACCGCCACGGACGCCGGTTCGTTCGCCAGTGTCGAGCGACTGGTGCGTGAGCAGGAGCTGGGCGGCATTATCGTCTCGGTCGGCGGGCCGCTCGACATCGCCGCCAAGGTGAACGCGCTGCAGGCGGTCGCCAAGCTGCCGCTGCTGGTCGGTGCCGATCTCGAGACTGGCGCGGCCTTCCGGGCCCGCGGCGGCTGGTTTCTGCCGAATGCGATCGAACTCGGTGGCGCAACGTCGTTCCCATACCAGATGGGTATCGGCGCCACGCGCGACACCGCGCTCGCCTACGAGATGGGTCGCGTGACGGCGATCGAAGGGCGCGCGATGGGCATTCACATGGCGTTCGCGCCGGTGCTCGACGTGAACAACAACCCGAAGAATCCGGTGATTGCGGCCCGGAGCTTCGGCGAGGACGCTGCGCTGGTGTCGCGGATGGGTGCCTCGCTCGTGCGCGGCATTCAGGATCATGGCATGCTCGCGACGGGCAAGCATTTCCCGGGACACGGTGACACCGAGCAGAACTCGCACCTCGAACTGTCGCTGGTCAACGTGTCGCGGGCGCGCCTCGACAGCGTGGAGCTCCTACCGTTTCAAGCCGCGATCGACGCCGGTGTGCGCGGCATGATGACGTTTCATGGAGACCTGCCGGCGCTCGACACCACGCACACCGCTGCGACGCTGAGTGCGGCGGTCATGGTCGATCTGCTGCGCACGCAGATGGGTTTCACGGGCCTGCTGGTGTCCGATGCACTCGACATGAACGGCGTGCTCGGCAACATGACGATGGCGGAGGCCACGCAGCGTGCGGTGGTGGCGGGCATTGATGTGCTGCTCATGCCCAGCGATGCAAAGGTGTCGATCCAAGCGGTGGTCGACGGCGTCGCGGCGGGGCGGTTCACCGAATCGCGTATCGATGCGTCGGTGAGAAAGCTGCTGATGGCGAAGCATGAGTTCGGTCTTGATCGCGAACGCTTCGTGAGCGTCGAAGGCGTGCGGACGCGGGTCGGTGTGGCCGCGAATCTGGCGCCGGCGCGCCTCGCGTCCGAGAGGGCGATCACACTGGTGCGCGACTCGCTCGCCCTCGTGCCGTTCACCATGCCGCCGGCCAGCCGCGTAGTGAGCATCACGCTGACGCCGCGCGTCGATCTCAGTGCCGGCCGCATCTTCGATGCGGAGCTCAAGGGCACGTTCACCAACCTGCTCTCGCTCACGCTGAGCCCGGAGACGGTGGCTGACAACACCGCCGGCGCAGCGGCGGGCGGCACGGGTGCGTACAAGATCAACCCCGAGCCGGCGCTGCTGCCCGCGTCGGTGGAGAACGCCCTGGCAATCGCGCGCGGCGCCGATCTGGTGATCGTGTCGAGCTACATCGGGGCCAGCACGAACACGGCCTCGATCGCGCCCACGCGTGGCTTGCCGGAACTGCTCAACGGCCTGCGAAGTGCGAAGACGAAGGTGGTACTGGTGTCGTTCAGCAATCCGTATCTGCAGATCGGACTGCCCTTCACGGAGGCACACCTGATTGCCTGGAGCCCGTGGACGCCGTCGCAGCGGGCGGCCGCGCGGGCCCTGCTGGGCAAGGCCCCGATCACCGGTCAGCTGCCGATCACGATTCCGGGGGTGGCGCCCTACGGCGCCGGCCTGCGTCGCTGACCACGCTGACCGTTCTTCCTCAATCACAACACGGACCCTGCCATGCATTTTTCTGCGCGCATTCTCGCGGTCGCCGCGGCGTCGCTCGTCGTCGTATCCAGCCCGGTTGCCGCTGCGGCTCGGTGGGCTGTCGACCTGACCGGCAACTGGGCCTTCGAAGTCGTGACCGAAAATGGCACGGGCATGCCGACGGTCACGATGGCGCAGAAGGGTGACTCACTCACCGGCACCTACACGTCAGGGCGCATGGGGACGCTGCCGTTCAAGGGCGTCGTGAAGGGACAGACGTTCACGTTTGCGGTGAACACGTCCGGCGGCGCGACGCTGACGTTCAACGGCACGATCGTCGACGCCGATCACGTGAAGGGCGATGCCGATTTCGGTGGCCAGGGTGGCGCCGCCTTCAGCGGGACGCGCACAAAGTAGTCCGCGCGCAACGCACCAGTTCGTCGATCGCGCGCGCCACGTCGGCCGCGCGTTCTTCATTCAGCATGGTGCCGCCGGGCCGCAGCGTATCGAGGGTGAACCGCTTCAGGTTGGCCTGCAGCAGGCTTACCTGAGCGGCGGTAGGCGCGCTGGGCGACGCCTTGTCACCGACCAACAAACGCACCGGAACCGCAATCCGCGGCAGCCGGCCTTCAATCGGGTGCTGCTCGACCGACGCCTGCATCGCGCCGAGCGTGCGGAGCAGTCCGCGCAGGTCATTCTCGATCGGCGCGACGTACTGCTTCACCACGTCGTCGGTGAGCCACCGGGCGTCGGCGCTCTGCTGGCGAAGGGCGGCGATGAAACGACGTTTGGCGAGGCTTCGGCCGATAGGATTGTCGAGCAGCGCGGCGAACATGAGCGCTGTGCGCACACCCGTCGTGCCCTGCTGGTTGATCGGGCCTCCCGCAATCGATACCACGCCGCGCACATGCGCCGTGTCGATAGCGGCCAGGTGGAGCGCGATGGTGGCGCTGGTCCCTTGTGCTGCGACCACCACCGATGCGCCCGGCGACAACTCCGCCTCGAGCGCCCGCGCGATGCGTGTCGCCTGCGCGCTGAGCGTATAGTCGGCTCCCGGCGGGCGCGCCGATGCCCCCATGCCGAGCGGATCGATGACGAGTGGCTCCATGCCGCGGGCCTGCAGTTCGCGCAGCACGCCGCGCATGGAGAAGGCCGAGCCTACCGGACCGGGAAGGAGCAGCACGACCACGTCACCGCGCTTCGCGCCCAACGGGCCGCCACTTACACTCAGTGTCTCGGCCGGCGCGACGACCACGCGCCGCTCGGCGGGTGCCGCGGCAGGTGCCGCGGCGGGTGCCGACGCCAAGCCGACGGGTCGCGCGCGTACTGGGAGGACCAGTCCCAGTACCAGCAGCGCACGTGACCGCAGATCAGCCATGCGATTCAGTGGTCGTGCCGAAGACGTGACGGGCGCCGGCGCACGGTCGTGGCTCACCGGGTCTTGAACGCGCCGATCGCGCTGCGCGTGAAATCGGACAGCACCAGTGTTCCGCTCATCGCCGCGCGCTCGGCCAGCAGCGTGTCCCACTGTTCGGTGCCCGCCCAGAACACGCGCTTGAGCATCAACATCGCCTCGGGATTGGACGCCGCGAGCGTGGTAGCCAATGCCGTGACGGCGTCATCCATGGCGGACACGTCGTCGAACAGCTTCGCGTAGAGGCCGTGACGCTCGCCCCACGCCGCGTCGCGCCAGTCGGCATCGACCGACATCGCACCGAACGCCGCCAGTCCGATCTTCTTCTCGATCACGGGGCCCACCACGAACGGACCGATCCCGACGGCCAGTTCGCTCAGCTTGGCCGACGCCTTGGTGACCGCCATGCTGAAGTCGGACGCGGCGATGAGCCCGACCGCGCCACCGGCCGCTTTCCCGTGCACACGGCTGATCACGAATTTCGGCGCACGGATCATCGCGAGGATCACACGGGCGAACCCGCTGAAGAACTCCTGACCCTGCTCCGGACTCGAGATCGCCGCGAGTTCGTCGAACGAGGCGCCGGCGCAGAACGGACCGGTGCCGCCGCTCTGCAGTACGATGACGCGCGCGGCGGGATCGGCGCCCACGGCCGTGACCGCGGCCGCGAGATCGCGCAGAATGGCACTCGGCAGCGCGTTGCTCTTGGGGTGAAAGAATTCGATACGGCCGATACCGTTTTCGATGTCGGTACGGACGTAGCCGTCCGGACTGTTGGCGGGGCGGGGAGCGTCTGTCGTCATGCAGAGAAAATAGCGTCGCGCTCCGATTGTCGAACCCCGTTTGCGGTGGGTACATTCCAATCATGGACCAGAACCCGATCGTCCCCACCGAGGATCCGGCCCTCCTCGCTGCCTTCGAAGCTCGCATCGCCGCTGGCGAAAGCATCGAGCCGAAGGACTGGATGCCGGAGCGCTATCGCAAGCAGCTGACGCGGATGATGTCGCAACACGCGCACTCCGAAATCGTCGGCATGTTGCCCGAAGGCAACTGGATCACGCGCGCGCCGTCGCTGCGTCGCAAGATGTCGCTCATCGCCAAGGTGCAGGACGAAGCCGGGCATGGCTTGTACATCTACTGCGGCACGGAAACGCTCGGCGTCGATCGTCACGACCTGGTCGAAGCGTTGCTCGACGGTCGCGCCAAATACTCCAGCATCTTCAACTACCCCACGCTGTCGTGGGCGGACATGGGCGTGATCGGGTGGCTCGTCGATGGCGCCGCGATCGTGAACCAGACCGTGCTGGCGAAGGCCTCGTATGGCCCGTACGCCCGTGCGATGGTCCGCATCTGCAAGGAAGAAAACTTCCATAAGCGTCAGGGCTACGAGATCTGCTCGGTGCTGGCCAATGGCACGCCGGAGCAGAAGGCGATGGTGCAGGAGGCGTTCAACCGCTTCTGGTGGCCGTCGCTGATGATGTTCGGTCCGAGCGACACCGATTCGCCGAACAGCGCCGAGCTGCTCAAATGGCGCGTGAAGCGGAAGACCAACGACGAGCTGCGCCAGCGTTTCGTGAATCTCACGGTGCCGCAGGCGATCGCGATCGGCATCACGGTGCCCGATCCCGATTTGCACCTCGATGCGCCCACCGGCAACTGGGAGTTCGGCGAGATCGACTGGAGCGAGTTCTTCGAGGTGCTGAAGGGCAACGGTCCGTGCAATCGTGAACGGCTCGAGGCCCGTCGCAAGGCGCACGACGACGGCGCATGGGTCCGTGCGGCCGCATCGGCGTACGCCGAGAAGCAGCAGGTGCGTTCCTCCACGGCTGCGGCCTGATCCAAGGACTTGAATCATGTCAGACAGTCAGTGGCCTCTCTGGGAAGTGTTCACGCAGCCCAACAAGGGTGAGCCGTTCGAACACGCCGGCAGCGTACACGCGCCCGATGGCGAGCTCGCGCTGCAGAACGCCCGCGACGTGTATGCGCGTCGCGGCGAGGCGGTGAATCTGTGGGTGGTGCCGAGCACCGCGATCGTGGCGTCGGCGCCGTCGGATGCCGGTCCGTTTTTCGATCCGGGCAACGACAAGCCGTATCGTCATCCGCAGTTCTATATCGCGCCGCGCGGCGTGCGCATCTTCTGAGTCGCTGATGACCGAACCGTCGTTCCAGGTCGCCGCACCGCGCAGTACGCCGGTGGCCAATCCCCTGTTCGAGTACCTGCTGCGACTCGGCGATGATCGCCTGGTCCTTGGGCATCGACTGTCGGAGTGGTGC
>CANGXK010000197.1 GCA_947457715.1 Gemmatimonadota bacterium | reverse complement strand
GGACAACGGCGTGCTGTCACCGGCGCTCTTCGCGCTGGATGCACGCGTGGTGTCGCTCACGGTCGATGCGCAGGCGTCGCCCACGTTCCACGCGCGTGACGTGTTCGCGCCGGCCGCGGCGCAACTGGCCCGCGGCATTTCGCTCGACCTGATCGGCGAGTCGTTCACGCAGCCCGTGCGACTGCGCACCCCGCAGCCGCGACGCGCACCTGACGGCGCCCTGCACGGCGAGATCCTCACCATCGACCGCTTCGGCAACGCGATCACGAATCTCGCCGCCCGCGACGGCGCGGCGGTGCAGGTGGGCGGCCATCAGGTGCGCGTCGTGCGCGCGTATGGCGAGGCCGCGCCCGGCGAACTCGTGGCGCTGGTGGGCTCGAGCGGCTTCGTGGAGATCGCCGTGCGCGACGGGCATGCTGCCGCTCGACTGCGGCTTTCACGCGGTCAGGCGGTGGAGCTCGCACCGGTGATGCGTTGACATCATTTGGATGATGCGTTAGCATCACGTATGCGTACGACTATCGATCTCGACGACGCCCTGCTGCAGCGCCTGCGTGACACGGCGCATCGCGAAGGCGTGCCGTTCAAGGCGCTGCTGCACCGCGTGATTCTGCGGGGGCTCGACGAAGCCCCGTCGGTCGCGCCGAAGCACTACGAGCCGCGCTCGTACAGCATGGGCCCGGTTCGCGAGGGCTACGACCTCGTGAAAGCGAGGTGGATCGCGGACGATCTCGAAGACGAAGAGATCATTCGGAAAATGAACGAGGGGCGCTGAGGCGTGATCGTCCCCGACGTCAACCTGCTGGTGTACACGCTCAACCGCGACAGCCCGCAGTGTACTCGCGCGTGTACGTGGTGGCGCGCGCTGCTGAATGGCGATGAGCCGGTCGGTCTCACCTGGGTGACGGTGATGGGCGTCGTACGCATCAGCACGAACCCGCGGATCTTCCGCTCGCCGCTCGCCCTCGTCGACGTGCTCGCGAATGTGGATGACTGGTTCGCGCAGCCGGTCGTGAGTGTGCTGGAACCTGGCGCTCGGCATTGGGCGGTCATGCGGACGCTGCTCGCCGAAGCCGGCCGCGGCGGCAACCTCACCACCGACGCGCATCTCGCCGCCCTCTGCATCGAGCGCGGTGCCACGCTGCACAGCGCCGATGGCGACTTTACGCGCTTTCGTGGACTCCGCTACGAGAACCCGCTGCGCTGACCTACCGCACCGCAACACCCGTGAACAGCGCGCCGTTCACGAGAAAGTGCACCCAGATGCTGGCCATGTAGCCCAGGGCAATCGCCCAGCTCCACTTCAGGTGCGCCATGAACGTGTACGTGCCGCGCGCTTGCCCCATCAGCGCCACGCCGGCCGCACTGCCTATCGACAGCAGCGATCCGCCCACACCGGCGGTGAGGGTCACCAAAAGCCACTGCCCCGAATCCATCGGCGGCTGCATCGACAACACCGCGAACATCACCGGGATGTTGTCGATGAGCGCCGACAAGACGCCGATAGCGATGTTCGCCTTGGTGGCACCGAAGCCGCCGTACGCCACCTGCGACAGCGCCTCGAGATAGCCGATCGCACCGAGTCCGCCCACGCACAGGATCACGCCGTAGAAGAACATCAGCGTGTCCCATTCCGCCTTTTCGAGTCGCTTGAACACATCAAACGGTTCGCGTTCCGCCCCCGCGTGCGACACCACCTCGAAGGGATTGTCTGAATCCACACTGTGCAGCTCTGCGCGCACGGCCATCTCGCGGATCGCGGCGCGCTGCAGTGTCCAACCGTACAGTTTGAGGGCGCCGAGGCCGGTCATCATGCCGAGCACCGGGGGCAAGTGCAGAAACTGATGCACACAGACCGTGGCCACGATCGTGAGCAGGAACAGCCCGATGATCTGAAACGCGCCCGGCTGCAGCGTCATCTGTTCGGTGATCGGCGCCGGACGCCCCGCACCTACGGCGGTACTCATGATGGCCGCCGGCACCAGCCAGTTCACCAGAGACGGCAGGAACAGCGCAAAGAACCCGGAGAACGGGATCAGCCCTTTCTGCCACACCATCAACGTCGTGATGTCGCCGAAGGGGGAGAATGCGCCGCCGGCATTGGCCGCCACCACGATGCTGATCAGCGATACGATCACGAAGCGCGGATTGCCCACCCCGACACTGAGCACCACGGTGCCCATCAGCAGCGCGGTGGTGAGATTGTCGGCGATCGGCGAGATGCAGAACGCCAGCGCGCCCGTAATCCAGAAGAGACTGCGCAAGCTGAAGCCATGCGACACCAACCATCCACGGAGGGCGTCGAACACACCGCGCTCCTCCATGGAGTTGATGTACGTCATGGCCGCCAGCAGAAACAGAAAGAGCTCGGCATACTCGAGCAGGTTGTGCCGCACCATCTCTTCGGCGAACTGCGTGAGGGCGAGCTTCGCGGCTGGGTCGGTCGCAGCGTCGGCCGCGGCCGCGTAGCGCCATCCGATGAGCGCCCAGATGATGCCGGCGGCGATCAGGACCGGTTTGGATTTGCGTAGGTGCAGGTACTCTTCGCCGATGACCACGGCGTAGGCCAGCAAGAACATGACAAGGGCGGTGATGCCAACCGCCGATGTCGTCAGATCCAGACGCGTGGCGACTTCGGAGAGTTCAACCATGGAGAACGATAACCACGGGTACATCCGACGCCCGTGAAACCACCACCGTTAGCGCTCGGTTCCGTTCTCGGTTCCGTGCTCGCTGCCGCGCTCGCTGCCGATGTCCGTGCTCACGGGTCGTCGCGCGGCCACGACACCTTGTACAGGCGTCGGTGTCTGCCAGCTGAACGTGGCGACGTCGGTGGTCGTCGTCGCGGCTTCCCCCCAGCGCGAGGCACCGCGCGAGCCGCCGAAACGCGAGCCGCCGAAACGCCTAGAGAGTTGCGTCACCCCGAGGCGGGATTTTACGACGGCACCCAGTCCTACGGTAGCGACGGCCCACGTACAGGCCACCGCAATGAGTCGCGCGATCGCACCAGCCACTGGCACCTTGGCGGCAACGGCGGCCCCGAACCAGATCAGGCTGAGGGTCATGAGCCCAACCGAGAGCCCGCGCAGCGCGGCGCTGCGTTCACTGCCGCCGGCGCCGCGTCCGGCCAGCGCCCGCCCGATCACCAAGGCCACTGCCAGAATGCCGAGCGTGAAGGCACCGGCGTACGCCAGCACCCAAGCCAAGGCCGCGATGGGAATCACCAGAATGCCGATGATCGTGATCGCGCAGGCCACCAGTAATACGACCAGCAGAGGCACCGCGAGCAGTTGCCAGAGCAGCCCCACCCAAAAGCTGCCGGAGATATCACGGGCGGCGGTCTTGGCGATGGCCGTGAGTGCCTCTTCGGCGGTCATGAGCACCATGAGGCCAATGATCAGGCCGATGCCGAACACGCCAGCCACGGCGAACAGATTGGTGGTCGCGCTCAGCATGGCACGGTCTTACCGGGCACGACGCGAGGCGGTGGCGAGGGCCCGAAGCCCAACGACCCCCATCCCCACGATCGCCACGAATCCGCCCGCGGCGACGGCGGCCAATTCCGGCGATCCGCTCTGCATGGCGGCAATACCCGGCTGGCCGAGTACGGTCGATGCCACGTCGTTCGAGGCGGCCACGATCTGATCGCGAACCCCTTCGGCCCCGAGCTGCGTGAGAATGAAGGCCATATCAGCGCGGGCCACGACCCACGTGGCGCCCGCGGTGGCCAGCCCCGCCGTGATCGCCGCGCCGAAACCGGCGGCAATGCGCGCCGGGCGAGTAGCGGGGACGAACTGCTCGACGGTGCGTAGCGCGGCGGCATGCCACGGCTCGAACACCTGGACCTGAGACATGACCCGATCGGAGAAGTTCACGGACGGGGCAAAGTCGGGGAGCGAATCGAGGGCCACCATGAGCTCCCGGGCACTCTCCAGTTCCTGGCGGCACGAAATGCACGATTTGACGTGCGCTCTCAAGGGAGCGACGCCAAAGCCTTCCTCCCCGTCCAGCAGGAGCTCGATTTCGTCTGATCTCAGGTGTCTGTCATGCATTGGTGGCCTCCACGGGGATTTACGCGCCTGCCCGCGGTCAGGTTTCACAGGGGTTCCGTCAGTTTGACGAAGAGTGGTTCACAGATCGGTCCATCACCGATCCTTCACCGGTCCATCAGTCGCGCAGCCCCTCGAGCGCCTTGCGGAGCTCGTGTCGGGCGCGATGGATGTAGGTCTTCACCGTGCCCAGGGGCAGGTCGAGCGTGGCCGCGATTTCCTCGTACGCGCGGCCTTCCACGTGCCGCAGCATGATGCAGGCTCGATACTCGGGGCGCAGCTTGGCGATGGCCTGTTCGATGGCCGAGCCCAGCTCCTTGGCCTCGAGTTCATCGAGGGCGCTCTCCTGCTCCGACTCGAGGTTGAGGGTCGTGGCCTCGACCTCGCTGGCCGTGGAGGCGTGCGGGGAGCCGTCCATGCTGATCGTGTCCAGCCGTCGCCGACGGAGATGATCGATGGCGACGTTGTTGGCGATCTTGAACAGCCAGCTCGAGAATTTGAACTCGGGGCTGTACTTGTCGATGTGGTTCAGGACTTTGACGAAGGCATCCTGCGCGAGGTCCTCGGCCGTCTCCCGGTCTCGGACCATCCGGAAGACGAGTGAAAACACCGGCCGTTCGTAGCGGCGCACCAGCTCGCGGAACGCAAGCTCACGGCCCTGCTGCGCCAGGCGAACGACATCGGCATCGGGGAGTGTTCCCAGCTCGTCGAGAGTCTGCATCGGATGGCATAACCTAGCACGGGCGTGCGCTTGCTCGCACTCCCCCACCTGTCGATGTTTCCCCAATGCCAGTCGTCCCGCCTTCCAACGAGGCCCCCGAACGCGCTGAATCCACTGGTCGCGCCGAACAGGCCGCCCGTGGAGAAGGGAAGCGCGAGTACGTGCAGCAGATGTTTTCGGACATCGCGCCGCGCTATGACCTGCTCAATCACGTCCTCTCGATGAACATCGATAAGGCGTGGCGGCGGAACGCGCTGCGTGCCCTGCAGTGGACCCAGCGACCGGCCGGGAGCTATCTCGACCTGTGCGCTGGCACGCTCGACGTGGGCGCCGCGCTGGTGAAGCAGCCGGGATTTGCCGGCTTCGTGGCTGGCGCCGACTTTGCCGTGCCGATGCTGCGGTACGGCAACGGCAAGGCGTCGCGTGCGGTGCTCGCCCCGGTGGGTGCCGATGCGCTGGCGCTGCCATTCGCCACGACGTCCCTCGACGGCGCCATCGTTGCCTTCGGCATCCGCAACGTGGCCGACCTCGACGCCGGCCTGCGCGAAGTGCATCGCGTGCTCAAGCCCGGCGCCCGCTTCGTAATTCTCGAGTTCTCCACGCCGCCGTTGGCG
>CANGXK010000196.1 GCA_947457715.1 Gemmatimonadota bacterium | reverse complement strand
GCATCGGCCGCTGGATTCTTCGGCGTCGCCGCGATCTCCATCACCGGGGTGACCGGCTCCGGGCGGCGCCCTGTCGGCACGGCCACCGGGCCGCGGCCGGTCTGGCCGACGGACGTACAGGCGGCGGAGACAAGTGCCGCCGACAACGACAGGCGGGCGAAAGGCGAAGTCTTCACGATCGAGGGCGGCGAAGTCGGGCGGGAGGGGACCGGCCAAGGAGACCGCGCGTCGCGGTGCCGGTGGCGTGCAGTGAGAAATCTACCCCGGACCAGCCAATTCGTGGCCATCGGAGTATCGTCCGGTATGGTTTGACCTCGCCCTCCGATTCCGACCTGTCGTCTCCGTCTCCTTCGTCCCTGTCTCCGATGTTCCGCTCACTACTCGCGATGATGATGGCCGTTCCCGCCGTTTTGGCGGCGCAGGTGCGCCCCGCGCCGCCGGCACCGGCCGCACCGGCGGCGGCGCCCGTGCGCGCCCGGATTGTTGGCACGGTGTTCGACAGCGTGGCGACGCAGTGGCTGCGCGGTGCCACGGTGCAGTTGGTCGACGCGGCCAACCCCTCGAACGTGCGAACGGCCGTTGCGTCCGCGAACGGGCGCTTTGCCATGGACTCGATTGCTGCAGGCACGTACCTGATCGGCTTTTTCCATCAGCGCCTCGACGCACTGGCACTCGAAGCACCGCTCTTCCGGCTGACCATCACGACGCCCGACGACCTCGAGGTACCGATGGCGATTCCGTCGGCGGAGACGATCATCACGAAGCGTTGCGGGCCCGGCGATCCGGAGCAGCCGATGGGCCTGTACATGGGCTTCGTCCGCAATGCCGCGACAGGGCAGCAGGTGCCGACGGCCCGAGTCCGGGCCCAGTACACCGAGGTCACCGTGGGACCACGCGGCATGGAACGGCGTTCTCCGTCGCGCTTCGGCAGCAGCGCCGACGACGGCCTGTTCGTGCTGTGCGGCGTACCGCGCAATGCCCCCGTCACGGCACGCGCCTATGCCGGAGCCGACTCCACCGGATTCATCGAATTGCGCGTGCCACGCAATGGCCTGCTGGTGCATGACCTTGTGATCGGCACCACGAACAAAGGCACGGGCGTGCTCCGTGGCACCGTCAGAAGCGCCAGCGGTCAGCAGATCGGCAGTGCCCGCGTCGTGCTCTGGGGCGCGAGCGGCAATGGGGTGAACACGACGAATGGACAGTTCACGCTCGACGGGCTGCCGACCGGCACCCAGATGGTCGAAGCGCGGGCCATCGGCTACCAGCCGATGCGACTGGTCGTCGACATCCCCGCCGCCGATGGCACAACCGCCGATATCACGCTCGAAACACTCGTCGCCACGGTGGACACGGTGCGGGTGCGTGGTGACCGCGTGTCCAATGTGATGGCCGAGTTCGAGAAGCGTCGGCGCACCGGATTCGGCTCGTTCATCGACGAAAACCAGTTGAACAATCGCGCGCCCATCTTCATGGCCGACATCTTCCGCGGCGTGGCGGGTATCGCGATCGCCACCGGACAGTCGCCGCAAGGCCGCGTGCTGATGCGCGGCGGGCCAACCGGCGGCAACTGCGCGCCGGCGGTCTTCCTCAATGGCATGAACGTGCAGGTCCCCGACGGGAATCTCGATGCGATCATGAATTCGCAGGAAGTCATGGCCGTGGAGGTCTACGCGCGCACCTCGAGCGTGCCCCCGCAATTCGACTCGCGGAACGGCTGCGGATCGATCGTCGTCTGGACGGGTGCGCGGAAGCAGCGCCGCTAGCCCCGCGCCGAAGTCCGTGGGCAGGCGACGGCCGCGGGGCACCCGGTACCATGGTCGAGGCGCCGGCGAGACGAACGGAAAGCGGCATGACAGGGTAGAAGAGCGATGGCTTCCGTAGTGGGTCGAACGGACCACAGCGCGACCCCGGTGCGACACCCGTCTATCAATTGATCGGAGAGACCGATGCCCGCAATGCCGCCCGTGCCGGTGCGCCACCCGCCGCTGTTCGCTCGCCTGCTGCAGCGGTCGACATGGCTGGCGTCGTGGCTCGGCGTCGCGCTGCTCTCCGCCTGCGCACTCGGCAAGCTTGTTGGCCGCGGAGCGCCCCAGGGGACGGTCTCACTGGTGGCCGAGAATCGCGGCTTCTACGATGTGAACGTGTATGTGGTGCGCAGCGAAGGTGCGCGCGGCGCCCGATTGGGCACCGTGAACGGCGGCGCAACGGTGACGTTCACGGTCCGTGACACCGACCTGCAGGCCGGCGGACTGCTGCAACTGCAAGCCCGGGCAATTGGCGGCCGCTCCACCTGGTCCTCACCGACGCTGTTCGTGAGCGCCGGCATGGTGGTCAAGCTCGATCTTATCGCGATCGGCACCACCGACCTGAGCCAAAGCCAGTTCTATATCATCCCATAGCGCCCACGAGCGGCAGGATGGTGGCGACGAGCTGATCGGCCGCCGCACTCCAGCCCTGATGGAATCCCATCTCCTCATGCGCATCGCGGTCGTCATCCGTCCAGTGCCGCACGCGCGCCGTGTAGCGCGTGCCGTCGCCTTCGGACTCGAATGTGAGCACCGCCGTCATGAAGGGCTTCGATGCGGGGATCCACGCCGACACATAGGCGTCGGTGATCACCAGCCGCTCATTCGGTACGACCTCGAGATACACGCCGCGGTTGGGGACGATCTGCCCGTCCGGCCCCTCCATCACGATGAGATTCGAACCGCCAGCGCGAACATCGAGTTCGGCTTTGGTCGTTTTCCATGGTGCCGGCGTGAACCACTGCAGCAGCAGGACCGGATCGGTCCACGCACGGTACACCAGCGACGGCGGCGCAGCGATGAAGCGGGTGAGCACGAGCTCGCGGGTGTCGGCATTCTCAGTCATGACCGATGACGTTGGAGGAGTGGTCGCATCGCGGCGTTATCGCGTGAGGCCGCGGGCCGTCACGTTCGCCTTAATAAGGCGGCCGCGATCGTCGAGACGGGTGATGTTCACGTCGATTTTCCGCACATAGTCGAGCGTCTCGCCATGACGCCATCTCGGCACCGATGCGGCGATCTTTTCGATGTTGTCCCATTGACGAGGATCAAGTCGCCGTTCCCGTGCATGCCGCTGCGCCGAGAGCAGCGTCCCACGGCCAGCGTTATAGCTCGCGAACATGAAGCGGCGCCGGTCGTCGACGATCGAGTCGTTCTCCCAGCGCAGCCAAAGGCGACGGTCATATGCGATGCCGGCCTCGATGTTGCGCTCCGGATCGTTGATCAGATCGAGATCGGCATTCGCCGACGCGATCTCGCGAAACGTGTTCGGCATCAGCTGCATCAGTCCGCGCGCGCCGACACGGCTCTTGGCCGCGGGATCGAGGTTGCTCTCGGCCATCCCCTGTGCCTTGAACACTCGCCAGTCGAATGCCGGACCGAACGAACGTTTGGTCGCCTTGCGAAAGGTGTCGTCATATCGGTCGGCCGGATCGCGCGGCTGCGCACGGGCAGCCGGGGAACACACGGCCCCCGCGGCGAACAGCGTCAGCACGCGCCAGCGCAGGCGAGACATCAATTCAGTGCGCCGCCCACGACGATCGCCACCGCAATGAAGATCGCCGCGACGAACAGGCCGACCGCCACGTTGCCCTTCTTCAGCTCCTCGGCGAAATCGACCTGCGGGGTGAGCAGATCGATGACGCGGTAGGCGGTGAACATGAGGACCACACCGAGGGTGGCGTACAACATGTTGAGTCCGACAATCGACCATTGCATGACGAAGCGGGCAGAAGAGTGAACGAAGCAGCTGGTGGAGTCTACCGGCTGGCGGCGGCGCGGGCTACCGCGGCGAGACCGGGCGGCGGCGGGCCGTGATCAGTGCCGCGAGTTCATCCGGGCGCGGGTTGATGAAATCGAGACGGAAGCGCCCATCGGGCAGCGTGCTCACCTCGGTCGGGATGGCACTGTCGGGGTAGGTCTACGACATCTGCAGCCGTGTCGTGGCGCCCGGTGCCACCGGCGCGAAGCGGAACACCACCACTTCCGTGGCCGGCGTGACCGGCTCGCCACGATCGAGTTTTGCCGCGGTGATCGCGATAGGACCGTCGGCCTCCTGCAGGATCTGCGACGGATAATGGCACGACGCAAGCTCATAGCCCTTCGGCAGCACGACGGCGTTGCGCTTGATGCCGAGCGGTCGGTTGAACACCAGCGTGGTGCCGTCCATAAAGTAGCTCTTGGCGTCCTCATACGTTTTGTCGATGAGCACGCGCGCTTCGCCGCCGGTGCGCGCCACGGCGGCACCAACCACGTCGAACACCAGCGGCTTGCCCGTGGCGCGATCGCTCACCTGTTCACCGGTGGCGATACGGCCGGCACGGATCGGCTTGAAGTAATGCGTGGCACCGACCGTCGTGGCGGTCACGTCGTACACGATCCGGAACGTAGCCGACCCGGGCACCAGCAACTCATAGCGGGTATACGCATGGGCTTCCGCTTGGCGCGGCGGTACGGTCTGGGCGTCGACGGGGAGCGCGGCGGCCACGACCAAGAGGGCACCGAACGTCCGGCCGCGCAGGCGGTCGAGCCGGTTCATGCGGGTTGCACGAGATTAACGAGGTTTCCGCACGTGTCCTCGAACGACACGGCGGTGATCGGCCCCATCGCCGTTGGTGTGCCGCGAAACACCACGCCGGCCGCGGTGAGCCGCGTGAAGTCGGCCTGCATATCCGTCGTGATTAGCGCGATGGCCGACATCCCCGCCGCGAACAGTGCCCGCTGGTACGCGCGCACCGGCTCGAACGACATCGGCTCCAGCACTAATTCCACATCCGTAATACCGTGCGTGGACGTAACCGTCAGCCAGCGGAATGCACCAAAGGGGATATCGGCCATCTTCTGAAATCGGGTGGGACGGGGATGCGAACTGTAGCGACTACTGTCGCGCCGCACGCATGGCGGACAGCCGGGACGTCCGTGGGGACGGCCGGCGCTCGTGCTCGCCCCATCACCGCTTGTCGCCCATTATTACGGCATGATCGACTCCCGGCCGTTTCCTCCCCGAGCCCCCGTGCGCATGCCGCGTTCCTTCCGCATCGCTCCCGTCCTGTTGGCGCTGGCGTCGTCGCTGATTGTATCGCCGTCCGCCGTCCGAGCCCAGACCGCACCCGCCATCGCCCGTCTCATCATCACGCCCGCCAGTCGCACCATCACGGCGGGCGACACCGTGCGGCTGCGCACCGAAGCGCGCGACGCGCAGGGCAACGTGCTCTCCGGCGTCACCGTGCGGTACCGACTGGGCGGATCGGCCCGTTTCGAGGGCAGAGTGGACTCGCTGGGGCTGCTCACGGCCAGCTCCACCGCCGTCCTGCCGGTCACGGTCACGGCCACGATGCCCGGCGCGGCGCCGATGTTCGAAGT
>CANGXK010000195.1 GCA_947457715.1 Gemmatimonadota bacterium | reverse complement strand
GCCAGCACCGCCGGTCGTTCAGCTGCTGGACAGCGTCGGCAATACGGCTCCCGATGCGGGCGTGCGGGTTCGTGCCACGCTGCAAGGGGGCATCGGGACACTCAGTAATGCGACGGCCGAGACCGATACACTGGGGCGCGCCACCTTCTCTGCGCTCACGGTACTCGGCGCCCAAGGTGTTCGCTCGCTGCAGTACGCTGCCGACGGGCTGCCGGGAGTGACTGGGCGAGCGTTTACGACCGTGACACCGGACAGCTCGGCACAACCCACAAGCGTCATCACGTTGGTCACGGCGGCTGATACAGTGCGGCGCGTGTTGGAGCTCGACTCGCCAACGTCGCAATTCACGCCGTTCCTGTCGGCTCGCGATGCGCAAGGCAATGCGCTGAGTGCGAGTGCCGTTCGCTGGTTTGCACGTGACCCTTCGCGCGCCACGGTGAGTGCCGATGGCGTCATCACCGGCGCACTTCCGGGGCGCACGTTCGTGGTGGCACAAAGCAGCCGTACGGCATCGATCGCTGACTCCCTGTTGGTGTTTGTGCCACGCAACGCCACGGGGCCGATTGTCCGGGCCACCTTGCCCAGCTACCGGATCACCACCGACACGTTCTCGATCACCATCGAGGTGGAGTCGCGCGACGGCCGCCCGCTCAGCGCCATTGATCTCGAGGTGGCATGGCCTGGATCGGCGTCGTTCCCGTTCTCGCCGTTCAACGCCACGAGCCTCACGACGTTTCGCACCGGCGTGCAGGTGCAGCAGGTCGACGGACAGCAGAATTTGCGTCTGACGTGGGCGTCCGCAACGCCGGTGCAGGGCACCGTGCAGCTGCTCCGATTGCAGTGTCGTGTCAATCAGCGCAATGTGGGCAACCAGCTCGTCTTCACGCTCAATCAATTACTCGACGGCACGCTGAACGATCTCACCAGCGTTACGAGCGTATTCAACCCGGTCGTAATCATCCGATGAAATCCGTCTGCCGTACCCTTGTTCTGGCGCTGGCGTTCACGGCCTGCCGCACCACGGCCGATCTGCTGAACAGCGCCCCCGTCGCACCGCGCACCGTGCTGTCGTTGCAACCGGCCCCCATGCAGGGCGACACGATCCGCGTGGCGATTGCGCTGGGCGCCGGCCCCACGCGATCGGTGGGGAGTCTGACCGGTGAGGTCCTGCTGCCACCACAGTGGACGTTCACCGATTGCGTGGCTGCGCAGGGCGAGCCGCTGCTGGCATGCAAGGCACACGCCCAGTCGGTCAAGGTGGCGGCGGCGTGGGTGACCGGGACGCACGTGGGTGCCCTGGTGACCCTCACGTTCGTTCGCACCACGCCATCCGCACCGTCTACGTGGGAACTGGCCGTGCAGGAAGTGCACAGCGTCGCCGGGGCCTCGTTGTTGGACTCACTCGACGTCCGTCGGGAGATCGGGGGAGGGGCGTGAACACCATGCTCACGAGGGTAACCCGTGCGCGGCTCGCCAGGTGTACCGCCATGCGCACCATGTGGACCGGTGTGCTGTTAACCGGGATGTTGGCCTGCCACCATCGTGGAGTCGCCGCACCGACGCTGGAGACACTCACGCCGTCAGCCGCCACGGTGTCGCAGGGGGAGCAGGTCACGGTCACCGCGTCCGGGCGTCACTTCGACGCGCTCAATACCGTGCGCTTCGGACAGATCGAGCTCCGTCAGGTGCCGCGTGTGTCGCATTCGCGCACCGCCAGTACGCTGCGCTTTACCGTGCCGGTGAACGACGAACAGTTGCCCGACCGCGGTGGCGCGCCGGTGCGTCCGCTCGCCAGCGGCCGCTACGATGTGCAAGTCATTACGTCGCACGGCACCACAAACGCCGTGCCGTTTACCCTCATCAATGGACGCGCCGATCGTGAATAATGCCGCACGCCCCATTCGGCGCGCCGCGTGTGTGGCGACCCTGCTGATCGCGCTCACGCCGGGTGCGCTGTTCGCACAGGGCAAAACCGTCGTGCGCGAGAGCGATCCCGAAGAGCGGCGCAGCGCGCTGATTGCGCTGTGGGATGCGCAGCCGGGAAGCACGGACGCCCGATCGGGGATGACGTATCAGACGTGGCTCGCCGCTCAGGCCGGCGAGAGCAGTGCGATGCTTCGGACCACTATTCCGGTGCCGACCCCGGGACGATGGGCATCGGTCGGTCCGCGCGGGTTTTATGGCGACAACGGTTTCTTCGGCTCGCTCCCGCAGCTCGACGCGGGACGCGTGCCGGCGTTGGCGTTCCATCCCACCGACCGCAACATCCTGTACGTCGGCACCGCGTCAGGTGGCGTATGGAAGTCGACCAACGAAGGGGCCAGCTGGGTGCCGCTCACCGATAACCAGTGTTCACTGGTGATTGGCGCCATCGCGGTCGATCCCGTAAATCCCCAGATCGTGTACGCCGGCACCGGTGAGCCCTCGGAGTCCACGCAGGGGTGTGGCATGCTGCGCAGCACTGATGGCGGCACCACGTGGAGCACGCTCGGGCGAGAGGTATTCTCGCCGTCAGTCTCGCAATCGTGGCCGATGTACAACATCGTCATTGATCGCGCGAGTGCCGGATCGGCCACCAGCACCACCATCCTCGCCGCCACGGTGCGCGGCGTCATGCGGTCCACCAATTCGGGGCAGTCCTGGTCGGTCGTGACGCCGGCGCTCACGTTCAGCGATGTCGTGCAGCATCCGACTGACCCCAGTGTCATGTATGCGGCCCGCGTGGGCGTTGTCGGTTCCGCTACGCCGCCCGGGCTCTGGCGCTCGCGCGACCGCGGCGCCACGTGGGCGACTGTCACCACGTTTACCGCCGACTCGGTGGGCCGTCTCGAGATCGCCGTGTCCCGCTCGCAGCCGGGCAGCGTGTGGATCGTTGGTGCGCGACCGGACCGGCGGTTCGGAGGCCTCTATCGCTACGATGATGACACCGGCATCCGGACCACGTTAGCGGCGAGCGGCGTAACCAACGCACCGGTCATCGCCAGCCGAAACAACTTCGGTGCACAGAGCGAGTACAACCTCATGATCGCGGTGGATCCCGCCAATGCCGATGTGATGTTCGTGGGCGGCGTGCGCGCATTCCGATCAGCGGATGGTGGACAGTCGTTCACCGAGATCGCCCCGCAGATTCACTGCGACTGGCATGTCATCGCCGTCGACCCCAATGATTCGCGGCGCATCTTCACCGGCAACGACGGCGGCGCCTTCCTCTCGCGGGACGGCGCCAGCAGCTTCGAGTCGCTGAACGCCGGACTGGCCACCTCACAGCATTATCCGGGGCTGTCCGTGCACCCCACCGATCCATCGGGGATTCTCACGGGCATGCAGGACAACGGCACGATCATTGCCCGAAACGGCATGCTGCAATGGAACGGTGTGAATGGCGGCGACGGCGCCTTCACGGCAGTGAATCCGCAGGATCCCGACATCTATTACGTGTCGAGCCAGAGCGGCAATATGGTCCGCGTGAACGGCAAGAATGGATCGGCGCGAAGCATCACCAGTGGTATCGAAACCGCTGAACGACGTGCGTTCATTGCGCCGTTCATCATCGATCCACAGGTCCCGACGCGCCTGTATTTTGGTGGTGCGCGCGTTTACCGTACGCTCAATGAAGGGACGGCGTGGACGTCGATTTCCCCGGATCTTACGCGGGGCTCTGGCACCATTTCCGCGCTCGCGATCGCGCCCAACGACACGAACGTGTTGTTCGTGGGGACCAACGATGGCAACGTGCGCTACACCAGCGATTACGGCGTCACCTGGCAGACCCCGCTGACCACGCTACCCAACCGCGCCATCACCGATTTTGCGGTCGACCCGGCCGACGCGAATCGGGTGGTGGTAACGTTTGGAAGCTCGGGTACGTCTCACGCGTTCTTGTCGAAGGATGGTGGCCAAACCTGGACCGACATCAACGGGTCTCTCCCTGATGTGACCACGCAAGCGGCGGTGTGGGGACCGGCCAATCGCCTATACGTGGGGAACATGCTGGGCGTGTACGAAAGCCCCGACCTTGGTGCCACGTGGACGCGCAACGAAGGGTTGCCGGCCATCCGTATTACGGATCTCGTATACAACCCCCGGACGAACCGCCTGGTCGCGGCCACGTATGGCCGCGGCATCTGGGCATTCGACTTCACTGCCGCCGATCCGGTGCTTCGCGGGGATGCGAACAACGACGGATTGGTGAATGCTGCCGATGCACTCGCCATTCAACTCGGCTTGATCGGCGTCCAGGTATCGGCCACGACGGTGCTGTTTCCCAACGGCGACGCCGACTGCAACGGGCGCCTCGAAGTGCGCGATGCCGTGGTCGTCATGAAGTTCGCCGTTGGAGAAACGGTGGGTGGAGCGTGTGTCGGAACCAGGCGCTGAGTGCTCGCAATTTCATCGGTCAGCAGCAGCGCTCCGCAGGTGTCGAACCATAGCATCACATCTTCGGGGGCCGCAGTAGCGATCGCACCTTCGCCACTCGGCTCGCCCGGTACTGCGCCCGCACTCCGGTCGCGCTGGAGCGACTGACATACGACCGAGCCGCCAAGGCGATGACGTACCGGTCGGACAAGCCTGCGGGGCATGCGACGGCGCACCACGCGGCCGGTGGGTGAAGGCCCTACGGCCGAGACCTGTCTAGCCGCCCCGCATTCCTCCCCCCGCATGCAACAACGCCCGGTCGACTGTCCAAGTCGACCGGGCGTCATCAGTTCCGCCAGCGCGTAATCCCTACCGATCAAACTCCGCGTCCGGCACAAACACCGACTGCGCCGCACCAGGTCCGCCCTTCTCCACCTTGCTCCGCGTAATCTCCGGCAATCCCGCCGCCTTCAACATCGCGTTGATCTTCGGTAGGTCCGCGGCAATGATGCGCTCCATACGCGCCATCTGCAGGTCGAGCTTCGGGTTCAACACCGTCAACACATCGTACGCCTGCTTGGGCGGACGACGCTCGCCGCTCGACACGAAGCTCAGCAAGCTCGAGAACTGGTTGTTCAGGCGAATCGGGAAATTCAGCGGGTCCTGTCCCGACTGATTCTTCGTCTGATACACCGAGTCTTCCACGGCGCTCAACGAATCCGCGAACTTCTTCGCCAACGGCGCAAACGCAGCATTCGCCGTCATCTTCGCGGCGCGATCGGTGACATCCGTTTTCAAGTTCCGGATCTCGATCACGCCCGTGTTCGCGTCGCTCATGCGGTCGCGCACCTGCAGCGCCATCCGCGTCTGCTCCACGAGATCCGCTTCCGTGGCCTCTGCACGCGGATCGGGCTTCACTACGAACGTGTACTGCACCGGCGCCGCACTGCCGGCGGTCATCTTCACGCTGTACGTGCCCGGCGCCATCGACGGGCCGGTGCCACGGCCGCCCCACAGAATCATGCCGCGGAACGTGGTCGCATCGGGGTGACGCATGGTCCACGTGTAGCGGTTCACGCCCTTTCG
>CANGXK010000194.1 GCA_947457715.1 Gemmatimonadota bacterium | reverse complement strand
GGCGCCATTCACCTCAACCGAGCGGTGCACCTCGGCGAGCGACGGCGCGAGCCGGGCGCGGCGCCAGCCGGGCTCTGCACTGGACGCAGACTCAGTGGCAGGAACGGGTGCGGATGACGGCGTCGGGTCAGTATTCGCAGGAGCCATACCCTAAAATTAGGCACTCCTAACTTTTTGACAAGAACCCACGCCGTCGCCGAGGCAGGCGCGGGCGCCCCGGCGCGGGAATCTGATCGCTAGGCGCCCGGCTACGGACGCGCTTACCAGCCCGCTGCGGTACCGTCTCGCCGCGGGTCGGCCACACCGATCCGCTTGCCGTCTTTCCGCACGAACACGGCGTGCACGCCGCCAAAGCTGATGTCGCGCACCCGACTGGCCGGAGCATACCCGCGTGCCACGAGCGCCGCATACACACTGTTTGAAAAGCCGGGCTCCACTTCAACTTCCTTCATCGTGCTGCTGGTGTGAATGCGCGGCGCCGAGAGTGCCACGGCGGGATCTTCGCCGAAGGCGAGCATCCGAATCGTGACCTGGGTGATGGCCGGCTGGATGTACTGCGAACCGGCGGCGCCGACGACGAGCCGTACCTTATTGCCTTCGAGAATGAGCGTCGGTGACATCGTCGAGATCGCGTAGCGGTTCGTGCCGCGCGTCTTCGCATCGAAGTTGCTGCCCGCGGAGTTCAGGAAAAATCCGTCGGTATACACGCCTGACCCGAAAAGCACCCCGACCGTGGTCGTAGCGGAGACGGCACTGCCGTCGCCATCGACCACCGCCAGATGTGACGTGAAGCTCTGGCCTTCCTCGTCGCCACTCTCGTCACCGCTGCGCGTCGCAGCCGGCATCGCGACCGACGCGGGATACGGATTGAGCTTGGTACACGCTCCAGGTGCGGCAAGCGTATCGTACGCCCATGGATTGCCGGCGACCGCCGTGTCGGGCACGGGGCCTCCCACCAGTCCGGCTCGCTGCCGTGCGAACTCCGGATGCACGACACCGTGAGCCGGTACGCGCATCGCCGCCGGATCACCGCGGTACGCGCCGGCGTCGGCGTTCCCGATCCGCATGATGTCGGCGAGCTTGGTGACCGCCGTACCATTGTCGGTGAACGACCCGGCATCGGCCACCCCGGAGGCGTCGGCCAACTGCAGCATTTCGAGCACCGACGCGCCTCCCATTGGCGGCGGTGCGCCGAGCAGCGTGTAGCCGCGCCACATCGTGCAGAGCGGACGCATGGCCGTCACGAAGTAGCTGTTCATATCACGCACGGTGACGAGCCCCCCCTGCGCCTGGACTTTGGCCGACAACCGCTCCGCGACCGGTCCCGTATAGAACGCCGGCGCGCCGGCGTCTGCGATGCGCTGCAAGGTGGCCGCCAGTTCGGGCTGCACGAGCCGATCGCCTGGGCGCAGCGCCTCTCCACGTGGCATGAAGCGCGCGGCGGCGAGCGAGTCGGCCATCAATTTGTCGCGTGACGCCACAATCGTACGGGCCAACAGCGGCGAGACGATGAATCCGTCGCGGGCGAGCACAATGGCCGGCGCCATCACCTGCGCGCGCGTGAGCTTGCCCCACTTGCCATGGGCGTCGAGCACGCCGGCAACCATGCCGGGCGTGGCCGCGGCGCGACCGGGGCGACGGCCGCGCGACGTGTCGGCCAGAGCCCAGTTCCCGTCTTCGCCGGCGCGCGGATAGAATGACACGTGTTCGACCGTCTTCGTCGTCGCGTCATAGAAGGTCAGCGCGCCGCCGCCGCCGAGCCCCGTCTGCGAGACGTCGGTAACGGAGAGCGCGAACGCCGTCGCAGCGAAGGCGTCGACGGCGTTGCCGCCCTGCGCCAGGATGGTCGCACCGGCGGCCGCGGCATCAGGATGCGAAGCGGCGACCATGCCTCGGTCACTCTCAACCCGCTTGCCTGAACCCGGGGCGACGGCGGTGGCCGCGGGGCGCACGCACGCCGTGGCCGTGATGCCGGCCAGCAGGATCGCCGTCGAGGCGAGAGTTCGAACAGCGCGATCACGCGCGGAGTACGTCGGCAACGTCAGTCCCTCGGACAATGGAGTGGATGGTTGTGGTGCATCAGGGACCGACCAACGCCAGCAGCTGGCGGACGATGCGCTCGGTCAGCCCCCACACGAAGTGCTCTGCGACGCGAAACGCGGGAAAGCTGGCGCGCTGGCCGTTGATCTCCATGACGTACTCGGCTCTCGAGTCCTCATGGCGCAATCGCGCGAGGGGCACCCAGAACGTGGCCGCCACTTCTTCGCTGGGTACGAACGAGACGCTTGGCTCGACGAGGGCCACGAATGGCCGCAAGATGATCGGCGGCAGGGAGCGATTGCGCGGCGCGAGGTCGTCGAGACGCCCCAGCATGCGCCCGTTGGTGAGGTCGAGCGCGAGCTCTTCCTGCGTTTCCCGCACCGCGGTCATCTCGAGCGAAGCGTCACCTGGCTCCAGGCGACCGCCGGGGAATGCCATATGCCCGCTCCACGGATCCCGTTCCAGCTCTGCGCGCTTGATGAACAGCAACTCCGGCTCATCATCAACCACGCGAATCACCGCCGACACGGCGGCGAGCCGCGAATCGGCCACCGGCACAGCGTCGACGGGCATGCGACTCGCCAGACGTCTCGCGAGGCGCGACACGTCGGCGTGTTGCAGCGCCCGCTGCAGCAACTGGTCTCGCGTCGTCTCGCTCAGTCGGCCACCTCGCCACCCGACGCGACCCAATCACGGTATCCCCCCGCCATCGAAGCGACGTTCGAGTAACCCATCTCGTGCAACGTGCTGGCGGCCAACGCCGAGCGATTGCCACTCGCGCACATCAGCACAACTGGTGCGTCACGCGGCACGCGCGATTCGACCTGGCTCTCGAGCACACCGCGACCGATGTACTGTGCCGGTGCCGCATGTCCAAGATTCCACTCGTTCTGTTCACGCACGTCGATCAGCACCAACGGCTCGCCGGCGGCGAGGCGATCCTGCACTTCACGCGCCGTCACTTCGGCAATCCCAGCCTTCGCCTCGGCGATCAGCTGCTGTGCGGTTTTCATATGGATACTCGGTGTGAGTCAGTGTGCATCAGGAAGCCAGCGAGACATCTGCGGTCGACACCGCGAGCGTCCGCGCGTCGACATCGAGCGTCGCGAGCGCACCGAGCGGAATCGTCCACTGATCGGAAATATGGCCAACGGGGATACCGTGCAGTGTCGGCACCTGTAACGCGTCGGCCAGTTCGGTCACGATGGCGTCGATGGTCCGCGTGCCGTCGTCGGTGGTGTCGGGGCACTCGGTGCACTGGCCGAACGCCACGCCGACACAGCCATCGAAGGCCCCGGCCAGCCGGAGTTGCGTCAACATCCGATCGAGTCGATAGGTCGCTTCGCCGACGTCTTCCAGCACCACGATCGCGCCGCGGAAGTCGACGGCCCACGGCGTGCCGCAGAGTGACGATACCAGCGCCAGATTCCCGCCCGCCAGTCGGCCGGTGGCGCGGCCACTGCGCACGATGCGCGCCTGCGGCGCTTCGCCACAGCTGTCGGCGCCATCCTGCACGGCACGCACCATCGACACGCGCGAGAACGCCGATAACGGCGAGCGGGCGGTGGGCCCGTGATAGCTCATCAGGCCGGCGCGCTGCCAAGCCGCGTGGAGCGCCGTGATGTCGGAGTAACCGATAAGCGCCTTCGGGTGACCCCGGAGTAATTCCGGCGAAAGCCTGGGGAGCAGGCGCGCCGCGCCGTAGCCGCCACGAAGACACCAGATCCCGTCGATGGCCTCATCGTGGAGTGCCGCGAGCAGATCATCACCACGTTGCGCATCGTCGCCAGCGAAGTATCCCGTCCGCCGGAGCGCATGGTGGCCGACCTGCACGGCCCAGCCCAATGACTCCGCGGTCGCGACAGCGCGCTCGAGCTCGTGGGGCCCCTGGAGCGGCCCCGAGGGCGAGATCATCGCCACCCGTGCGCCCGGGGGCAGGAGGCGCGGGAGGCGCAGCCCGCGCGCGGGAGGCACACCTCGAGAAGTGCCCTCGGGAAGACCGAAAGTGCCTGCAGCCGGGACCATGCGTGAACGTATCGGTCCTGACTCGAGCGAGCAACGGAGCGCCCCCGACTCGTCACGATATGCACCGACCGCTGCCGCTGGTGTCATCGACCGGCGAGGTTGAAATCATGATCAGCATGACACTTGCGACCGGGCTCGCCGCTGCGGCCGCCACGCCGTGGGTGGCCGCTCCGCTCGTGTTGGCCCGGCGGCTCCGCACCACGCCCAGCCTCGACGACATCGACGTGGCGGCCACCACCGCCGCACCGACGCCGCGGGTGAGTATCGTGCTCCCGGCGCGGAACGAGGCCGTCCATATCGCGGCCTGCATTCGCAGTATCCGTGCGTCGACGTGGCCGGATCTCGAACTCATCGTGATCGACGATCATTCCTCCGACGGAACGGGTGCTCTGGCCCGCGAGGCGGCCGGCAGTGACGCGCGGGTGAAGATCGTCAACGCGCCGGATTTGCCCGCCGGCTGGTTCGGGAAACAGTGGGCCTGTCAGTCGGGGGCGGTGCAGGCGACGGGATCGCTGCTGCTGTTCACCGACGCCGACACGCGCCATGCCCCCGACCTGGTAGGGCGCATGGTCCGCATGCGCGAGCGGCGCAACGCCGAACTGCTCTCGGTGGCCGGCCATCAGGAGATGGGCACCATCTGGGAGCGCGCCGTGCAACCGTCGGTGTTCACGCTCATTCTCACCCGGTACGGCGGAGCGGCAGCGATGGAGCGGGCCACCAATCCGCGCGACGTGGTGGCCAACGGGCAGTGCTTCATGCTGTCGCGGCGCGTGTACGACGCCATCGGTGGCCATGAGCCGGTGCGCGGGTTCGTGGCGGAAGACGTGATGATGGCCCAGGCGATTCAGGCGCGTGGCGACCGCGTGTCGCTCGCGCTTGGTATCGGCCAACTCAGCACGCGCATGTACGACGGTCTGGACAGCCTCATGAAAGGCTGGGGCAAGAACATGTACGCCGGCGGACGGCACGCCATGTGGTGGGGGGCGGTTGGTCAACGACTGTATCCGCTCTTTCTGCTGTCGTTTCCGCTCGGCGTGCTGATGCCGTTCGTGGCGCTGGCGTGGTGCGTGGTCGCGATGCTGCTGGGCGGCCCGGTGAGCACGGCCCTGCTGCTGTGGAGCGCCGCCACGAGTGCGGCGATCCTGACGTCATTCGCGGCGGCGAACCGGCTCAATGGTGATCCGATTCGCCGCGCGCTACTCGCCCCGTTGGGCGGAGCGATCGTACTGGCGATCTGCGTATCCGCAATCGCGCGCGGCAACAACGTACGCTGGAAAGACCGCGGATACGTGTCGCAGTAGCGCGCGAGTCCTACTGCGCGAGTCGTTCCGCGCGTTCGAAGTACGCGGCGCGCAATCGCTGCGCCACCGGGCCCGGTGCGCCGGTGCTCACGGTGTGGTCGTCGATCGTGGTGACCGGCAGGATGAAGCTGGT
>CANGXK010000193.1 GCA_947457715.1 Gemmatimonadota bacterium | reverse complement strand
GGACAAGCCGACGCATTGGCGCGGCTGTCGGAGCGGTACTAGGACTTGGCGGACGACGACTTCGTGGCGGAGCGGCTGGACGGGTTTCTGGCGCGAGACGCGGTGTGCGCCTTGTGGTTCTTACATCGTTGAACCGATCACGCAGAGAACAGCCGGAGAGCGCAGAGGCCGCAGAGAAACCACGTTTTTCTCTGCGGCCTCTGCGCTCTCTTTTTTCTCTGCGTGATCGGTTCTACGTGCTCAGTTCAGCATGCTCAGCCGATTCAACAGCTCACCGCGCCACCGGCAACAGCTTCCCGTGCCAGCTGTCTGCAGCAGGCCGCTCAAAGCCCGCGCGATACGCACCGACCGTGGTCACCGTCGTGTCGAACACGTGCGTCTCCGGCACCACCGCACCACCCGCCGCGGCCTCACGGAACACCGGCCGCGCCCCCGACACCACAGCGCCCGCCGCATCGCGCCAGTACACCGTGCCGCCGCCCACCAGCGTGGTGCCCACGAGCGATTCGAGGTCGCGGAGCACGTGAAAGAGTCCGTCGATCGAACAGCCCGTGGCACCGGTGGCCGCTTCGTCCACGCCGATCACGAGGAACCGATCGTCGCGCCACTCACGGGCGCACACCAACGGCGCTCCGTGCGCGCGCCAGGTGGCAAGATGCCCGTCGACCGTGGCCAGCAGCGACTGCGCAGCGGCACCCACCACCGGCGCCGCCGCGCCAAACACCCATGCGCGCGCGCTTTCGGGCAACGCGTCAAAATGCACCACCGGCATGGCGAATTACTCCGGGCTCTTGCTGCCGGGAAGCTGCAGCATCGGCATGGCGCCGCCGGTCACCTGCGGCATCTGTCCGTTCCAGCGCTTCGCCATCTCGTACTGCACCAGCGTGTTCGTGATGCTCTTCGACAGCAGCTCGTTGGCGCGCGACTGCGCTTCCGCTTCGGCGGTGATCGCCTTGGCTCGGCCGGCGGCCTTGATGCTGTCACCCTGCGCCTGGAACGTGTTCTTTTGCAATTCGTTCTGCGCCGTCAGCGCCTGCTGCTGCATGACGTTCTTGAGCGAAATCGCGTCCATGACCGCCTTCGGCGCACGGAACTCGTTCAGCGTGAACTGACGCACGTCGATGCCGTACGGGTCGAGCCGCTTCTGCAGGTTGGCCTGCGTACGTGTGACCACCTCGGCCTTCTTCGGACCGAGAATGGCGGCGATCTCCTCGTTGCCCACCACTTCCTGCAGCGACTGCCGGATCGCCTGACGGATGTAGCCGTGCGAAATGGTGTACACGTCGGTACGGAACGTCTGATACAATTGCGGCACCTTGTCGCCCCGTAGTTCGAAGCTCATCGACACGTCGAGCGACAGCGGCTGCCCTTCCACCGAGTTCACGTTGATCTCGTCGTTGTTCTCCGACCCCTCGGTGCTCTCCCGCGTGAGCACCAACGTCTGCATGAAGGTGGGATACTCCTGAATCTGCGTCATGAGCGGATTCCGCAGGTGGAAGCCGGGTCCCAGTGGCGTGGGATCCACCCCGCCGCCGCCACGATGAATCACGATGCCCACGTGGCCGGGCTCGATGTAGGCAACCGACGGACGGACCAGAAACAACAGCACGATCAGCGCCACGAAAGCGCCGGCGAGCTTCGTGAACACGCCGCGTCCCCCGTCACCGCCCTCTCCACCACCCTCTCCACCGCGCATGCCGGTGAGTGGGTTGCGCATGGAGTTGCGCAGTTCGTCTATCGTCGAATCAATTGATGTGGCCATGAACGGCCTCCCTGTAGCAATGAGGACACAACGGTTCACCGGTCGGCAGCCGCACGAGATCCTTTTCGCGCTGCAGCCCGTGAACAGGGCACGTGAGATCGGCTTGGCGATCGATGCGCTTGCGATTGGCCGTCTGCCGAATCCGGCGGCCAAGTGGAGTGATGCCCAGCGCCGTAACGATAAGAGCGCCGACGACCGCCAGCAGGGCGATGAAGAGGGCGCTCTCGAGCATGATGGCGGTCATATGATGTGGAATACTACGGCGGATTCGCCGGAAAGTGTCAGGAATCGGGACCGAGTTGCCGCGGTACAACCACAGCACGACCATATCTCATTGCTCTACAATGAGATAGCCGTTGTTGACGTTATCTCCTCGACCGCCACCGTAAATGCCAGAGCACGGATGACACCGATGGACGGAAGCGACACGGGATAACCAGAAAGCGCTGTGTATCTCATCCGTGTTGTTACGGTGCAATCGGTGTCATCCGTGTTCCAGCGGTTGCCGTTGCCGTTGCGATCTACTCACCCAGCTCGAACCGCAGCATCTGTTCCAGCTGCGGCAAGCGCCACACAAACCCGGCCTCCCGTAGCACGCGCGGCTCCACGCGCTGACTCGCCAGCACGGTGAGATTGGCCATCTCGTCGCCCAGCAACAGGCGCAACGCAAACGCCGGCGCATGAGCGAGCGTGGGGCGGCACATCACCGCGCCAAGCACCTTGGTGAATTCAGCGTTCGTCACCGCGGCCGGCGCGACGAGGTTCACCGGGCCGCGAATCTCCTCGCGCATCAGACAGAAGTGAATGGCGCCGATCTCGTCATCGAGCGCGATCGGGCTCACCCACTGCGTGCCGGGCCCGAGCGTACCGCCCGCACCGAACCGGAACAGCGGCGCCTGGGTCCCGAGGGCGCCGCCGGCAGCGCCCTGCACGATGCCGGTGCGCAGATGTACCACGCGGATGCCCGCCTGCTCCGCCGGGGCGGTGCTCGCTTCCCAGGCCCGGCCGACCTCGGCGAGATAGTCGTCACCGAGCGCGCTGCGTTCGTCGAGCACGTCGTCACCGCGGCTGCCGTAAATGCCGATGGCCGATCCACTCAGCAGCACCTTCGGCTTGCGCGACAGCTGCGCAAGGGTGTGCGCCAGCAACAACGTGCCTTCCACCCGGCTGCTCTTCAGCGCCGCGCGATGCGCCGGCGTCCACCGTGAGGCGATCGAGGCGCCGGCGAGATGAATCACCGCGTCCACCCCCTCGAGCGCGCGCGGATCGAGCTGCCCACGCTCAGGGCTCCATTGCACGTCGCTGCTGCCGGGCGTCGGCGCGCGGCGGCCGATGCGAATCAGCTCGTGGCCGCCCGTGGAGAGAAACGCCGCGAGCTGCGTGCCGATGAAGCCGCTCGCACCCGTGATCGCAATGCGCAGCCGCGGACGGTCTGCGAACGGTGCATGCCGCGCCAGGTCACCGAGCATGACGGCGTGGCGGTAGGCGAACACGCGCGCCAGCGTGCGCGCCGTGTACCCACCGGCCACCGCCTGCCCGAGCCCGCCGAGCGGCAAGGCGTAACGGATGTGGTCATCGAGCGTGCTCGACTGGGCATCGACCGGAGCGAAGCCGTGCGTGTGCTCCCACGCGGCGAACGGGCCGCCCTGCATCACATCGCGGAACTGCCGGTTGGCGATGTAATCGCGATGCTCGAGCGTCCATGTCGTGGGCACCGGTCCGGCATGCACCTGGAGCACGACCTTCGCCCCGTCGCGAATGCCGCCGGTCTGCTCGAGCACCTTGGGTCGGTCCCACGGGGGCGAGAGGCGCTCGAAGGCGCCCGGTCGCTCATGCCACGCGAAGAGCGCCTCGACGGGAACGGGCGCCTGCACCTGCTTCCGGAATTCCTGCATCGACACGACCTCTCTCCACTGCGGCTACCCGCATTCCCCTGCCCCTGCGCTACCAGCCACCCGCGTCTTCGAGATCGAGAACGCGCCAGCAGTACCAACTGGCAACGCTTGCCCAAGGGCGCCAGTTCCGCGCCACCTTCTCCAGCCGAACGGCGTCGGGCAGGGCACGCATGCGATAAATGCGCTGCGCCCCCTTCCGGACGCCGAGGTCGAGCACCGGGAGGACGTCGGGACGCCCGAGGCGGAACATCAGGAACATCTGCGCCGTCCAACGACCGATGCCGCGCACGGCGATCAGCGCCTCGATCACCGCGGCGTCCTCCATCGTGTCGATCGTGTCGAACGGCAGCCGCGCGTCCTCGACGTGCAGAGCGAGGTCATGAATCGCCCGCGTCTTCGCGGTGGAGAGGCCGCAGGCCCGCAGCGCGGTCTCGTCGGCCGCGAGAATCTGCGCCGGGGTCGGCGGCTGACCGCCGTCTCCGATCCGGTCCTTGAACCGTCCGTAAATCGTGGACGCCGCGCCGCCCGAGAGTTGCTGAAACACGATGGCCCGCGCCAGATGATCGAAGTGCGTGCCGTCGACGCGCGGGATCATCGTGCACGGGCCCACGCGTTCGATCGCGACCGCCATCTTCGGGTCACTGGCGCTGAGCGCCACCGCCGCCTGGGTCAGGCGGCGCGGTGTCAGACGGACGGTCGTCAACGCCGGATCACATCGAGAGCGAGAACATGATGTGCGCCTTCGGCGTGCCGGGCAGCATCAGCCACGGCTTGCTGTCGGACGGCGTGGTGGACAAGCCGGTGCTCGCCGCCGTCGCAAACGGGATGTACACGACGAACAGCGGATTGCCCTTCGTGATCGTGCCGGTGGCCGGATCGAACGCGTTCTTCGCGCCGAAGATCTGATAGAGCGACGCCGGCGCCGTCGGCATCTTGATCTTCCCTGCCTTCACCTCGGCGAAGCGCACCGTATCGATCTGCGCGCCCTTCACGCCCGTTGCGCGGAGCGCCCGGCCGCGGGCCATGAACGGGTCCATCGAATCGTGATAGCAGGACACATGGAACTGCTCTTCCGCCGGATCATCGGCGAGGCACAGCATCCCGTTCTTCGTGGCGCGCAGCCATTCGAGCTTGCCGGCGGTTTTGTAGCCCATGACGCCCGCACCGTCGCGCAACTCCTTGGGCAGGGCCAGCACGGCGGCCGCGATCTGTTCGGCTGCGGGTGGCGGGGTCTGCGCCTCGAGCGCCGTGCCACCGGCTGGAGCGGCCAACGACAGGGCCACGGCACAGGTCACGACGCGAATGGATCGAAACGACATGGTTCAGACTCCCTGAGAGGACGGACGAAACAGACAGTGGTGATGATGACCGTGGAGCATATTCTACGCCGCCAATGGCCACCTGTACAAACAACAGCCAGAAGGACGCCCGCCGAACCGGCGTCGCGGCTTGCCGCTGCTCGTTGTATCCGCTTCTCCCGGATCTTCCGGATCTCCCGCGTGCTTGTCACCATAGGCCTGATCAGGGGGTACTCTCCCAGACGCTCGGCCTGCTCCAGCCGAACCGGGTCAGTGCGAAGACGTTCGCCGCAGTGCTGGCGGGCTCCAAACAGTGCGCCCGGAAGCTGTTCGCGGGTAATGTTCACGCCGGCGGTCGCGGCCACGACACCACGCTGCAGGCGGAACCCGGGTTCGTCCTCTCACCCTCGACTCTCGTCGTCACCATGCGGCAATTGCAATCTGAACGGTCGGAATCGATGAAGCGTTTCGTCGTGCGGCACAGTATCGCACTGATTCTCCCGATTTCAATGTTGGTGATGGCGGGCTGTCGCGATCGCACGGCGGAG
>CANGXK010000192.1 GCA_947457715.1 Gemmatimonadota bacterium | reverse complement strand
GGCGCGGCCGGTGGCACGCCGCAACTGTTGCGGAACGTCGCCACGATTACGCGGCGCAACGGCGTGGCCGTCGTCAGCCACTACGACGTCGCACCGGTCTACGACATCTTCGCCAACGTGCAGGATCGTGACCTTGGCGGTGTCGCGGGGGGTATCGACGCGGTGCTCGACTCACTGCGCCCCACGCTGCCTCGCGGGACCACGCTGGTCATCCGGGGACAAGTGGCCAGCATGCGCAGTTCCTACCTCGGACTCGGCGTCGGTCTCGTCTTCGCCATTCTTCTGGTGTATCTCGTCATGGTGATCAACTTCCAGTCGTGGCTCGATCCGTTCATCATCAGCGTCGCACTGCCCGGTGCCCTCGCGGGTATCGTCTGGGCGCTGTTCTCGTTCGGGAACACCCTGACGGTCCCAGCGATCATGGGGGCGATCATGAGTATGGGGGTGGCGACGGCGAACAGCATTCTGGTGGTCTCGTTCGCCAACGAGCGAATGGCCGAGGGGCGCAGCGCACGCGACGCGGCCATCGACGCCGCCAGCACGCGGCTCCGTCCCGTCATCATGACCGCGCTCGCCATGATGGTCGGCATGCTCCCCATGGCGCTCGGACTCGGTGAGGGCGGGGAACAGAACGCCCCACTCGGTCGCGCGGTGATCGGCGGCCTCTCGTTCGCCACGGTCGCGACGTTGTTCATTGTGCCGATGGTGTACAGCCGCCTGCGCGTAGCGCGGACGACGCCGCGTTCGGCGGTGGTCTCGTGAGCGGCTCGCACGCACGTTTAGCGCGCCGCGGGCGCGTTGTTCCCGTTGTCGTGGCCGCGGTTCTCCTCGGTGCGGTGGCGTTGGGCATCCTGCCGCGGTTCCGGCAGGCGCGTACCAGAAACGCCGACGTGCAAGCGAATACCGGTGTGAACACGGTGTTTACCGAGATGGTGCAGCGAGACTCGGCAGGCTCGACGCTCGAGTTGCCCGGCTCCGTCGCCGGGCTGCATGAAATCGCGATCTACGCGAGGACCAACGGGTTTGTGAAGGCGCTCCGCGTGGACATCGGGTCAACGGTGCGCGCCGGCGATACGCTGGCGCTGCTCGACATGCCGGATGTGTCGGAGCAATTGCGGCAGGCGCGTGCATCGCTGGAACAGGTCGAGGCGACGGCGGCCTTGGCGCGCAGCACCCTCGTGCGCTGGCGCGCCCTTCGGGAACAGGAGGTCGTCACGCCTCAGGAGTTCGACGAGCGGCAGGCGGCGGCCAACGTCGCCGACGCCAATGTGCGCGTGGCGCGCGCGAACGTGGCGAATCTGTCGGAGCTCGTGCGCTTCGGCGCCTTGACCGCGCCCTTTTCGGGCGTCGTCACGGCGCGGACGATCGATGTCGGGTCGCTCGTGTCGGCCGGTGCCGCCGCAGCCAATCGGGCCCTCTTCACGCTGGTGCAGGTCGACACGCTCCGCGTCTTGTTCAGTGTCCCCCAAAGTGCGGCCACACTGATATCCGTCGGGCAGCGCGCGGAGGTCGCGGTGCGCGAGCTGGGCGACAGCACCTTCAGCGGTCACGTGGCGCTCACCTCACGCGCCATCGATGCCGTCAGCCGCACGATGCTCACCGAAGTGCACGTCGAGAACGCCGGCGGCCGTCTCATGCCCGGGATGTTCGCCACCGTGACGCTCGCGCTGCCGGCCGCCGGGAGCGGCCTCCGCATCCCGGCGATTGCGCTGATCATCCGCGCCGATGGCACGCAGGTCGCCCGCGTGACTGACGGCACGGTACATCTCGTGCCCGTGTCCATCGGACGCGACTTCGGCACCACCCTCGAAGTGCTCGACGGCGTGCAGGAAGGGGACGCGCTCATCGTCAATCCGAGCGAACTGCTGAACGACGGCATGGTGGTCAAGAGCGTCGCCCGCGCGAAGAAAGCGGCGAAGCCTTAAGCCTTGGCGGCCGCCTTCGCCATCGCTTTGTGTTCGAGCGCCGCCGTGCGGAGCTCGGCGATCTCACCGGCGTCGAGCAAACGCCAGTGCCCCACGGGCAGATCGCCCAGCGGCAGCGGCCCCACCGCCACGCGCTGCAGCGCATTCACGTGATTGCCGATCGCCGCCAGCATGCGCCGCACCTGGTGATAGCGCCCCTCGCGCACCGTGATCTCGGCGCCGCGCTCGCCGGTGGGCACGAAGTCGGCGGGCAGGAGCGGCGTCGTCTCCCCCTTCAGCATCAGCGTCCCGCTGGCCAGCAGCTCCGCCTCATCGCCGCGCAACGGCCCGGCCAGCGTCATCGCGTAGCGCTTGGGGACGTGCGACTTCGGTGAGGCCAGCAGGTGATTGAGCGGGCCGTCATCGGTGACGAGCAACAACCCCGAGGTATCCGCGTCGAGTCGGCCGATCGATGCCATCACCGGCGTCCGCTTCGGAAAGGTCGCCGGGAGCAGCTCGTAGATCATGGGCGGCCGGTCGGCCAACGAGCAGACATAGCCCACCGGCTTGTGCAGCAGGATCACCGAGCCTGGCGGTGCCTCGAGCGGTGTGCGGTCCACGAACACGTCATCATGCTCGTACCGATCGGTGTCGCGGAGCACGGTGCCCCCCGCCGTGGTCACCCGACGCTGCCGCACGATGCGCTCAGCCTCCTTCCGGGTGCCGTAGCCAAGAGCCACGAGATAGCGGGACAGCGTTATGGACACAGCGTCAGGGCAGAGGGCGTGGGCCGAGCGGCATCATGCCGGCGGCGAAGTAGGTGTACCGGGGAGTATAATGCACCGTGGTCTCCTCCCTCCCTGCGATCCCATGAGCACTGCGTCGTCCCGCCCGCGTCCGCCGATCGACGGCGACTTCTACAACTGGTTCTCGACGCTCCCCGATGAGGTGAATGCGGCGCGCTTGAAGCTCCGCGAGTTCATGAGCGGCGAATGGGAGCCGCAGGCGAACGCCTACTGGGAGCGCGCCGAGTTTCCGCGCGAGTACCTCGTGGGCAAGATGAAGGAGCTCGACCTCCTGCGCGGCGCCTACACGCCCGGGCGGGCGGGCATGGCCACGGTGATGGACGGCTTGCTGTCCATGGAGTTCGCGCGCGTCGATCCGTCGCTGGCGACCTTTTTCGGGGTGCACGCCGGATTGTGTATGGGATCGATCGCGCTCTGTGGCTCCGATGAGCAGCAAGCCGAGTGGCTGCCGGCGTTGCGCCGCTGGGACATGGTCGGGGCGTTCGGGCTGACCGAACCCGACGTCGGCTCCGGCGTGGCGCGCGGCCTGACCACCACCTGTCGCCGTGAAGGCGATACGTGGGTGCTGAACGGGCAGAAGAAGTGGATCGGCAACTCCACCTGGTGCGATATCGTGATCATCTGGGCGCGGGACGAGGCCGATCAGTCGGTGAAGGGCTTCATCGTGCGCACCGCGCTTGCCGGCTATTCGGCCGAGATGATGCAGGGGAAGATCGCGCAGCGCACGGTGCTCAACGGCCTGATCACGCTCTCCAACGTGCGCGTGGCCGAGCAGGATCGGCTGCAGCGCGCCAACAGCTTTGCGGATACGCAGCGGGTTCTCGTCACGGCGCGGTGCGGGACGGCGTGGCAGGGGGTCGGGTGCGCGATGGGGGCGTACGAGTACTCGCTGCGGTATGCTCAGGAGCGCACGCAGTTCGGGAAGCCGATCGGCAGCTTTCAGCTGATCCAGATGATGATGGTGAAGATGCTGGGCAATCTCACGGCGATGATCGGCCTCGCGTTGCGCGCGTCGGAGCTGCAGGACCAGCTGGGCCCCAAGGACGAGATGTCGGCGTTGGCCAAACAGTTCTGCGCCGCCAAGTGCCGTGAGGTCGTCCAGCTGGCGCGGGAATCGATGGGGGGCAACGGCATCCTGCTCGAGTTCCACGTGGCGCGTCTGTTCGCCGACGCGGAAGCGATCTATTCGTACGAAGGGTCGAACGAGATCAACGCGATGATCGTGGGACGGGCGATCACCGGTTACTCGGCCTTCGTCTGACGGGCCGGCGGCTCCGGCCGCGCTGGCCGGTCCGTACCCGGCGGGCGTGCCACGGCCGTCAGCGATTGTCCACGGGGAGGCGAATCTCAACGCGGCACCCGCCCGAGGCCTGGTTGCTCATGCGAAAGGCGTACCGGTCGCCGTAGAGTATCGTCAGGCGCATGCGGGTGTTGGTGAGACCGATGCCGAGTCCGTCGACCGACGGGGTGGCGGCGAGGAATCGTCCGCTGGTGGTGAGGAGTCCGTCGAGGCCCCGGCCGTTGTCTTCGACGATGATCTCCAGAATGCCGCCATGGCGTTTTACGTGCACTTCAATGCACTGACCCGGGTGCCCGGGCGCGAGGCCATGTTTCAGCGCGTTCTCCACCAGCGGCTGGAGGAGGAAACTCGGGAGCAGGTCGTCGACCGCGGAGGGGTCGACCGTGATGTCGGCGTCGAGCCCCTGGCCGTAGCGGACGCGCGCGATCTGCAGGTAAAGCTCGACCAGCTCGATCTCCTGCCAGACCGGAATGAGGGACGAGCCGGCGCTGCGGAGCGAGAGGCGCAGCAGGTCGGCCACTCGGGTGAGCGTGCGCTGTGCCTCGCGGACGTCCATCTCCATCAATTCGGCGACCGAATTGAGGGCGTTGAAGAGGAAATGCGGGTTGAGCTGCATGCGGAGCGCTTCGAGTTGCGTGCTGGCGAGCTTTTGCTCGAGGGCGGTCGCGGCGCGGTCGCGTTCACGGTAGCGGCGGACGAATTCCACCATGTAGGCGGCGCCGACGACGGCCCAGTACAGCACCACCTGAAAATCGAGATGGTTGACGAGCACGATGCGCACGGCGTACGCGTAGCTGGTGACCCGGCCGATCGCCCCGAACACATGATCGAGCCATGCGATCGCGAAGACGTTCACCGCGCAGATCACGGCGCTGACGGCTACGTGCATGGAAATCCACGGCAGGATGCGCGCTGTATCCAGCTTGACGCGATCGACCAGCGTCAGGACGACCTGCGACCAGAGCCCCCACATCATCCACGAGGCGCCTTGCCAGAGGATGGCCGTGCCCGGGTCATAGTGCGTACCCGATGCATCACCGACCAACGTGACTTGCAGCGCCGCCAGAATCGCGGGAATCACCCAGACAATCGCGAAGAGCACGCGGGTGACGCGCCGCAGGCGCGCGCCTTCATCGGCGATCGTGACGGGCGGTATCAGGGACACCATGGGGGCGCGGCTGGAGTGGTCATCGTAACGGATGCGATATAGTTGGAACTTGCTTACGCAGAGAACGTACTACACCGGCGAGCGCCGGCGGTCGCGCGGTCTGCCGAACCCGGTAGCGGCAAGTCTTGGTCGATCGACATTACGCGCGCTGCACCTCCCGGCGCGCAGCAGGGTGGCGGTCGACAAATCGAACGGAGGCGGAGAGCGTGCGCGTGCGAGTTTTGATCGTTGACGATGAAAGTCTGGCGCGGCAGCGGGTGCGCCGACTCGTGCAGGCAGAAGCGGACGTCGAGGTGGTCGGCGAAGCGGAGAGCGGTCACGAGGCGGTGGCGCTTATCCGTGCACTGAAGCCCGACCTCGTTTGCCT
>CANGXK010000191.1 GCA_947457715.1 Gemmatimonadota bacterium | reverse complement strand
ATGATTTTCACACCTTCGCGTCGCGCGCGATGCTGTCGCAGCGGGTCGAGCTGCGGCAGCCGATTCCGGCCCCGTCGATTCCGCTCAAGCGGTGGGGGAAGTCTCCGCCGCACGTCACGCTCGCGCCGTTCGTGCAGCTGCTGGCTACCGCGAGTGGAACGCCCGACCGCCCCACGGAGGCGGCGCTTCGCCCGTCGGCGGGGTTGGGTGTGCTGATGTTCTACGATCTGGTACGGGCCGATGTGGCGCGCGGACTGCGCAACGGCCAATGGCGTTTCGCCATCGATATCGATCGCGGCTTCTGGGGGATTCTCTGAGCGAGCGCTACGACGCCGCGTATTTCGACAAGTGGTACCGGCACCCCACGCATCGGGTGAAGACGGCGGCCGAGCTGGCTCGGCAGGTGTCGTTCGTGTTGCATACGGCCGAGTGGGTGCTGGGGCGACGCGTGCGCACGGTGCTCGACGTGGGCTGTGGTGAGGGCCACTGGTATCCGGCACTGCGGGCGCTTCGTCCCCGCATCGCGTATCAGGGCGTCGATCCGAGCGCCTATGCGGTGGAAAAGTTCGGGGCGCGCCGGCATCTGCAGCAGGGCGGCATCGAGGATCTTGGCTCGCTCGATCTGCGCGAGCAGTACGATCTGGTCGTGTGCTGCGGCATGTTGAACTATCTGTCGATCCCCCAACTTACAAGCGGCATTGCGCAGGTCGCGCAGCGCACGGGCGGCATGGCGTACCTCGAGCTGTTCACGAAGGACGATCACTTTGAGGGAGACACCGACTGGCCGGCGCCCAAGTCAGCGTCGTGGTATCGCGGGCTCATGCAGCGGAGCGGGCTCGTACCGGTGGGCATGCAGTGCTATGTAGCAGAAGCGGAGCAATACCGGGTCTCTTCGCTGGAACGGCTGTAGATTTTGCCCCATGACAGATCGGATTGCCGCGCCACCACGCTGGTCGACGTTTCTCGAGGAGCTCCGCGCCGAACGCCGCGCCGGTGATGCCCCACGTCCGATGCGGGCGCTGGCGGAAGAGTTCGCCGGCCGTGTGTTGGCGCTGCTCTTCCCGCAGTTTGCACATCCGTCGCAATTGGGTGTAACGGGCGTCGACGAGGAAGCGGCACAGGTCGAAGCGCTCTTGCGCGCGGCGATCACCCCGATGATGAGCGACGTCGGGCAGGTGGTCGCCGCGTTCCTGGACCAGTTACCGGATGTGCGTGCGTCGCTGCAACTTGATGCCGAGGCGATTCTGTCGGGTGATCCGGCGGCCGAGAGTCTGGAAGAAGTGATCGTGGCCTATCCGGGCTTTCTCGCCACGGCCGTGCATCGCGTGGCGCATGAGCTTTACCGGCTCAACGTCCCCGTTTTTCCTCGGCTGCTGTCCGAATGGTCGCATCGGGAAACCGGCATCGATATCCATCCCGGGGCAGTGCTTGGTGCGTCGTTTGCAATCGATCACGGCACGGGCGTCGTGATCGGCGAAACGAGCATCATCGGCGATCGCGTGCGACTGTATCAGGGCGTGACGCTCGGTGCGCATGCGGTCAGCAAGAAGCTGGCGCATCAGAAGCGGCATCCCACGCTTGGGAACGATGTGGTGGTGTACGCCAACGCGACCATTCTGGGCGGGACCACGGTGATCGGCGATGGCTCGATCATTGGCGGTAACGTGTGGATGACGTCGTCGGTGCCGGCGCGGTCGGTGGTGCAGTTCTCGAGTCGGGTGGAGCAGCGTCCGACCGATGATGGGATCGAGTTCCACATCTAGCACGAAGCGGCAGCATGCAGCGGCACCACACCGCGGCAGCATTCAGCAGCAGTATCGTTCGCTCACTCTGACCTCACCGGCTCATGCGCGTCTCCACGATTCTCGACACCATCGGTCACACGCCGCATGTGCGCCTGCATCGCTTGTTCGATCCGCGTGTGGAAGTGTGGATGAAGCTCGAGCGGGCGAATCCGGGCGGCAGCATCAAGGACCGCATCGCGATGACGATGATCGAAGATGCCGAACAGCGCGGTCTGCTCACGAAGGACAGCGTGATCATCGAACCGACGTCGGGGAACACCGGCATCGGGTTGGCGATGGTGGCGGCCGTGAAGGGGTACAAGCTGGTGCTGGTGATGCCGGAGTCGATGTCGATCGAGCGTCGCAAGCTGATGGCCGCGTACGGCGCCACGTTCGACCTGACGCCACGCGAGAAGGGGATGAAGGGCGCGATCGAGCGCGCCAACGAATTGGTGGCGAGCACGCCGAACGCCTGGATGCCGAACCAGTTCGCCAACGAAGCGAACATCCGCGCGCACGCGCTGACCACAGCCCGCGAGATTCTCGCCGACTTCCCCGATGGTGTGGACTACTTGATTACGGGTGTGGGCACCGGCGGTCATATCACGGCCTGCAGTGAAGTGTTGAAGCAGCGCTGGCCGGCGATGCAGACGTTCGCGGTGGAACCCGCGAAGTCGGCGGTGATCAGTGGCGGGGCGCCGGGACCGCATCGCATTCAGGGCGTGGGGCCGGGCTTCATCCCCGACAACCTGCATCGCGACACGCTGGACGGCGCCATTCAGGTCACGGAAGAAGCGGCGTTCGCGTACACACAGCGCTCGGCGTGCGAAGAAGGCATCCTGGTCGGCATCTCGAGTGGCGCATCGCTGGCGGCGGTGGCGCAGAAGATCCCCGACATGATCGATGGGGCCCGCGTGTTGACGTTCTGCTACGACACCGGCGAGCGGTACCTGTCGATCGAAGGGCTGTTTCCCTCATGAGGATGTGGCTGGGTGTCGCCGCGGCCACCGTGTGGTGCGCTCCGGCGTTGGCGATGGCGCAGGCACCGGTGACGCCGAAGGTCACGCGCGCCGATCTCGCCGCCGCGTATATGCGTGTGGATGCGGCCTACACGCAGCGCGAAAACGCGAAGACGTTGCCGGACAGCCTGCGCGCGGCGGTGAACCGCACTGTCGATCGCGCGGCCCTGAGTTTCTTCAGCGGGCAGTTTGCGGCGGCCGTGGGCACGATCGACGCCGCCGCCGCACAGCTCACCGGCGCGGCCTCCGTGCCGCCTGCGCCGCTGGCGGGGCCGCGCTCGTTGAATGGCGCACCGGCCAGTGCCGCGCGCGACGAATATCTGGCGCGGCTGGCGGTGGTGGACAGCACGGGGCCGTTGGCGCAGGCGCTGCTGTCCACGCGCGAGCGGGCCAAGCTGCTGGTGGATGTGCCGTCGCCCGAGCGCAGCGCGGAGTTCCTGAACGATCCCGCGAAGTTGTCGCGCGATCTGGCGCGCGAAGTGAGCGTGCTGGAACGCGGACGCGATCCGTACATCGGTTTGGTGGGCGATTTCTGGCGTGTGTACCGCGGGGCCAACAACGCCCTGGTGCCGTTGCGCATCGTGGCGCCGCCGGCGGCGAATGTACGCAAGCCGGTGGGTGTGCTGCTGGTGCTGCACGGCGCCGGCGGCGACGAGAACATGTTCGTCGATGCGTACGGCAGCGGCGTCGCGACGAAGCTCGCGGCCGAGCAGCGGCTGATTCTGGTGTCGCCGAAAACCGATGTCTTCGGCCTCACGCCGGAGCATTTCGACGCGTTGATGGTGCTGTTGCGCAACGAATTCCGCATCGACAGTTCGCGGGTGTACCTGATCGGCCATTCGATGGGCGCCGGTGCGGCGGCCCGGTTGGCGCAGGCGCGTCCGGCGCAGTTCGCGGCGGTGGCGATGCTGGCCGGCGGGAGTCCGATCACCGTGCCGAATGCGCCGCCGTCGCTATTCGTCGGGGCGGAACTCGACGGCATCATTCCCGCCGCGCGCGTGGAAGCAGCCGCTAAGGCGACGCCGGGTGCCACGTACGAACTGTTCCGCTACGAAGGCCATCTGCTGATGGTGGGGAACGGTGTGCGGCGTGCCGTGCCCTGGCTCGTGACACATACCCGCTAGTCGCACGGCACCCGTCATGGCCGATCGCCCGCTCATTTTTCTGCATGGGTACAGCGCCGACGGCAGCGCGTTCGCTCGGTGGCGCACGGTATTGCGCGAGGCGGGCTGGACGGCGGAGCAGCTGTGCACGGTGAGTTATGAATCACTGACCAACGATGTGTCGGTACGCGATATCGCCGAGGGCTTCGACAAACTGCTGCGACAGCGTGTGGGTCTGACCGACGATGCGCCGTTCGATGTCATGGTGCACTCCACCGGTATGCTCGTGTTGCGCGCGTGGCTGACCCGCCGCGGCATGACGGCGCAACGGCGCGCGCGCGTGAAGCACGTGATCGCGCTGGCGCCTGCCACCTTCGGATCGCCGCTGGCGCACAAGGGGCGCAGCTTTCTGGGCGCACTGGTGAAGGGACGCCGGCAGCTGGGCCCCGACTTTCTCGAGGCCGGCGATCAGATCCTCGACGCGCTGGAGCTGGGGAGCCGGTTCGGCTGGGAGCTGTCGCACACCGACTTGTTCGGCACTGAAAGCTTCTACGATTCGAAGCGGACCACGCCGTACGTATTCGTGTTCTGCGGGGCGCGCGGCTATCGCGGACTTGGCGCACTGGCGAACAGCCCAGGCACCGACGGCACCGTGCGGTGGGCCGGCTGCGCCTTGAACAGCCGTAAGGTGGTCCTCGATCTCTCGGCCGATTGCGCCGACCATGCGCGCGTGCAGGCGCTCGAGTGGACGCAGGATGATGTGCCGATGCATCCGATCGCGAACGTGGATCACGGCAGTATTCTGTCCGCGCCGCCGCCGGCCCTCCAGCAGATGGTGCTCGACGCGCTACGGGTGTCGTCGCGCCCCAGCTATGTCGCGTGGTGCGAAGGCGCCGAGGCGGCGGTGCGCAAGACGCGTGAGGCCATGGTGCCGTGGCAGCAGTTCGCAGTGCGGGCGGTGGACGAACGGGGCGACGGCATTCGCGACTGGAACTTGCAGCTTGGTCTCAGCGACGGCGCGTCGCTGGAGCCGTTCACGCAGGACGTGCACGTGTACGGAGGCGATGCCAGCTATCGCAGCTTTCACGTGAATCTTTCAAAGTTGAAGGATTCGGCGGTGCTGAGCGGGCGTGCACGTCGTCTCACGGCGCAGCTGTACGCGAGCACGGGGACGCAGCGCGTGCTCTATGCCGGCGCGATGGTCGATACCGCCGTCGGCTCCGCCGTTGGCGTGGAGGCTCCCAATCGCGCCGGCACGTGGTACGGGTCGCTGGATCTGTCGAGCGTGCTGCCGGGTGGCGCCGTGCGATTCTTCCATCCGTTCACGACCACGTTCATCGAGCTGCGTCTCGACCGCGAGCCACTCACCGGACCCGGGATGGTGGTGCGACTGCACGAGCCGGATCAGTAGTCCTTCCGCAATAGTTTCCCACCGACCTCGTGATGACCTCTGGACTTGACTCGGCTTTCCGGACACCAACCTCAATCCGCGTAGATTGTCAGAGTGGCGGTGTGACGATGGCGAAGGCTGCGAAATCGATCAAGCCTGAAAGACCGGAAACCCCGGGGCCCTGACCGCCAGCAGAAACGAGAAGACGACGACCGCAAAGAACAGCGACCGCCTTCGCGACAGCCAGGTCCGGAGGATGGTGTAAGCAACCAGTACGCT
>CANGXK010000190.1 GCA_947457715.1 Gemmatimonadota bacterium | reverse complement strand
CGGCCAGCTGCTTCATGCCCGCGATCTGATCGGGGAGCGTGTTGTCGCTCATGCGGCCGTAGTACGCGTCGTGAAACGACTTCGAGCGCGTCGGATTACCGGTGCCGTCGATGGCGACGATGATGAAGCCCAGCTCCGCCAAGGCCTGGTTGTCGCGCGTAGCCGCGGAGAACTGACGGCTGCCTACACTGCCGCCCTGCGGACCCGGGTAGATGTAGTTGATGATCGGGTACTTCTTCGTGGAGTCGAGCGTGGTCGGCGTCCACATCAGGCCATACAGGTCCCACTTGCTGGCGCGGTCCTTCACCGTGATGCGGGTGGGCGCCTTCCAGCCGGCAGCCACCAGCTTCGAGATGTCGCCCTGCTCGAGCGTCGAGATCAGCTTGCCGCTGTTCGCGTTGCGCAGCACGGCGGTCGGCGCGAGGTCGGGGCGCGACCAGCTGTCCACGAACACGGCGCCATTGGGCGAGAGGGTGATGTTGTGGTCGCCGTCTTCCGGCGTGAGGAGCGTGAGCCCCTTGCCGTTGATGCCGATGCGATAGAGATGCCGGAAGTACGGATCGCGCCCCGGCACCTTGCCGGCGGCCACGAACCAGATCATGCGCGCCTTCTCGTCAACGCGCTCCACTGAGAGCACGGGACCGTCGCCGGTGGTGATCTTCGACTTCAGGGCGCCCGTGCTGAGGTCGTACAGGTATAGCTGTCCCCAGTCGTCGCGCTCGGAGAACCAGATCACTTCGTTGGTGGCCGGCAGCACGCGCCAATTGGCTACGTTGTCGCCGCTCTCGAACTGCGTGGCGACTTCCTCGCGCAGCACGTCGCGCACATCGCCCGTGTTCGCATCGGCGATGCGCAGCGTCGCGATCTTGTGATCGCGCGAGTTCGACAGGAACGCCAGCTTGCTGCCGTCGGCGTACCACTCCACATCGGAGAGCTCCCCGCCGCTGCACGAGATGTGGTCGCACACCGACGAGCGGTGCTGATCGGCCGGCATCTTGAAACGCACCGTCTTCGGTGCCGAACCCGACAGATCGATGATCACGCGGTGAATCATCGACACCACGCTGTCGCCCGGGAGCGGATACTTCCACGCGCTCAGCTCGGGATGACCGACCTTGGTTTTCACGAGATACATCTCGCCGACGTTGCGCTGGTCCTGCTGAAACGTGGCGAGCTTCTTCGAGTCGGGCGACCAGGTGAGAATCGCGCGGTCGGAGTGAATCCAACCGGCGTTGTCGGTGGCGTAGCCGAAGTCTTTCACGCCATCGGTGGTGACCTGCGTTTCCTTGTTCGAGGCGACATCGCGCACCCAGAGGTTCCAGTCGCGGATGAACGCCGCGGTCTTTCCGTCGGGCGACACGTGCTCGGGCGGGCGGCCACCGGGGCGGGCTGCCGGACGGCCGTTGGCGCGGGCAGGCTCGGCCGGACAGCTGGCGCCGGTGGCCGTGCAGTCGGTCTTGGTGCCCTTGACCGGGTCGACCACCATCAGCGGCGAACTGCCGTCGGGCTGACGCACGCGGTAGGTGAAGCGCCCGTCGGGGAGCCACGTGGGCTGCACACCGGTGCGCGACACCAGGTTCGCCGTGTTGAAGGCGAGGAAACGCTCGGCCCGCGCATAATCGGCGGCGGTGATGGCGCGCGACTGGGCGAACAGGGGGACGGCCACGAGCGGGCCGACAAGGACGGCACGAAGGAGAGAACGGCGCATCGGCAGTATGGGTGGAGGGTGCGTACCGCTGAAAGGTGCCTCACTGGCCCACGTCAGGGAAAGCCCGAAGCCAAAGCGATCTGCCGGAGATCTCCAGGTCTTCCTGCAATCCCAAGGCGGCAACGGCAACAGCGGGAACACGGATTACAACAGCGATGACACCGATCACACAGATAAGCCGCCCGGCGAGTCATCCACGCGTCGTGCAGTTATCGCTTTTTGCTTATCTGTGTGATCTGCGCAATCCTCCACAATCCGTGTTCCAGCTGTTGCAGTTTCGATGGCCGCAGCTTGATCAGACCGCGGCGCCGGCGATGGCCGCCGCCGTGCGCAGCCCAACCGCCACGAAGGTCAGCGTGCCGTTGCAGCACGACGCGGTGGGCTGAGCGGGCGCACCGGCCACCCACAAATTCTCGTGATCGTGCGCGCGTCCGTGCGCGTCGACCACACTCTGCGTGGGATCGGACCCCATCCGGCAGCCGCCGACCGGATGTTCCTGGCCGAGATCATTGGCGCTGTTCTCCATGCGCAGGATCTCACCGCCACCGGCTTTCGCCATCGTGCGGAACAGCTCACGCAGCTGCTCTTCCTGCCAGTCCTTCAGCGCGGCACTCTCCGGCGCGTCCTTGAACGACACGTTGGGCATCGGATCGCCGAAGCGGTTGGTCTTCTTCGCGTCGAGCGACAGCGCGCTCTCCTTGTCGGGCAGCACGTCGTAGTAGCCACGCACGCGCGCCGTCGCGCCTTTCGCGCGCTGCTGCCAGTCCTGCATGAGCGCATCGCCGAACTGCACCTGGCCATCGTCGCCGCGCAACCGCGGTTCGCGCCCCACGCTCGACTCCCAGATGCGCAGGTCGTGCCGCAGATAGCGCGATGAGCGCGGCACGCGCATGAACTGCTTGGACACGAGCGAGTGCTGCACGTTGATCCCAGGGAACAGCTCCATGGGCAGTCGCAGGTACGCGTTCACATTGCGATGGCCCGCGAGATACTTGCCCACCAGGCCGCTGCGGTTGGCGATGCCGTCGGGAAACGCGCTGCTCTTCGACAGCAGCAACAGATGCGGCGACCACACGAAGCCGGCCGCCAGCACGAACGTGCCACCCTCGATGGTGACCTCTTCGCCCGACGCGGTGGTCCGGTTGCCGGTGGCACGCGTGATGCGCCCCGTCTTCGGGTCGGCCTCCAGCTTCCGCACGAGCGTTTCCGTCAACAGCGTGATGCGCTTGCGCGCGATCAGCGCGTCCCACGTGAAGTCGGGCGAGTACTTGGCGCCGGTCGGACAAATAGGATAGCAGGTGTCGCAGCGCTGACACTGCGCCCGCCCGTCTTGTGCCACGGAGTTCTTCGCGCTCGGCGTGCTCCAGGTAGCAATGCCGGCCTTGGTAGCCCACTGCTGCAACTGCGCGAGATTGTAGTTGATCGGCAGCGGCGGCAACGGATACGGCTTGCCGCGCGGATCGAGGGCGACCGGGCCCTGTTCGCCAGCCACGCCCATGCGCTCCTCGGCCTCCTGATAAAACGGATCGAGGTCGTCATAGCTGAACGGCCAGTCGCTGCCCACACCGTACATCGAGCGCAAGCGGAAGTCTTCGGGCGAATAGCGCGGCGACACGCCACCCCAATGCATCGCCAGGCCCCCCACGTTCATGCTCGGCGAGAAGCCCCACGTGGTGCCCGTGGCGTTCTGGTCGTCGAGGTGATCCTGCTTCCAGGGGCTCTCACCGTAGGCGCGCCAGCGCTCCCGCGCCAAGACGCGCTCGGCGAACGGCGTGGTCGGCTTGCCCGCCTCGACGACCAGAATCGACTTGGTCGTCTTTTCGGCGAGCGATGCGGCCATCAGCGCGGCGGTAATGCCACTGCCTACGATGACGATGTCGGCACTCTGCGTGATCATGCGCGCGGCTCCGTCGCAGCGGGTGTGGTGGCCGTGGTGACGGGAAGCGGCTTGCGGGTGGCGTCGCCGAGCGCGCGGCACACACCGGGGGACACGCGTGCACCAAGCGCTCTGTCCCACGCATCGGGTCCTGACGACCAATGCGCCAGCAATGCGATCGCGACATGATTGGCGTCGAGCGGCGCCGGCAGGCGGTCGCCGCGCTGGTCGCGGAGCACCGCACGCAGCAGCTCCTGACGCTGCGCCATCGGCAGCGTGGAGAAACCAACGGTGCCATGCTTGTGCGCCAACAGGTCCAGCGCCGTGAGTTGCGCGCGCCATGCCGGCGATGGATCGGCTGGCAGGTAGCGAATGTCGGCGTAGCCATAGCCGTGCATCTCTTCCGCCACCGGTTCGTATCCGTCGGCCCACGCCACGAACGCATCGGTGGCGGCGCGAATGCCGGGCGCACCGAGCGAGGCCGGCAACACGGCCGTCGCCACGGCATCGAGCAGTATGCGATCGAAGCCCCGCACGCGCTCGGTGCCACTATCCTGGCCGGTGGCGTTGCTGGCGCTGGGGTCCTTCACCGCACAGCCGGTGCCTGCGGTGCCCACCGCGGCCACACCAGCGGTGAGTGCGCCGGCGGTTTTGAGAAAGCTGCGACGTGACGTCACTTGCGGGCTCCGGTTTGGCGTGTGCTGGCCATGCGCGCACCGTCGTTGCGGTACACGCGGCCGCCCTTCATCACGAACGACACGTGTTGCGAGGCCTCGATCTGCGCGACCGGGTCGCCGTCGGTCGCGATCACATCGGCGGCGTAGCCCACCGCGATGCGGCCGATCTCCTTCTCGAGGCCGAGCGACTCGGCCGCGCGGCTGGTGGCGCTGATGATCGCGTCCATCGCCGGCTGGCCACCGCGACGCACGCGGCATACCAGCTCTTCGGCGTTGCGTCCATGCGCACCGGCCACGGCGTCGGTGCCGAACACCAGCTTCAGCGTGGGAAGCTTCGCGGCGAGCCCGATGCCCTTCTCGGCCAGCGGGATCGCCTGTTCCATCGACGCGAAGCCGGCGGCGTTGTAGTTGCCGATGCCCTCGAACCACGGCTTGTTGTCGAGGTAGTTGTGAAACACGAGGCCGCACTGTGGATCGAAGAACGTGCCGCGCTGCACGAGCAGCGCGCGCGTGGCGTCGTCGGCGAACACCCCATGCTCCACCTGCGTGCAGCCGGCCCGCGCCGCGCGCTGCACGGCCTCGGCCGAATGCGCGTGCACCACCGAGCGCAGCCCCTGCGCTTTGGACTCGCCGCAGGCGGCGTCGAGCTGCTCCGGTGTCATCGTGGCTTCGCCGCCGTCACGAATCGACTTGGAGGCGAAAATCTTGATCACGTCGGCGCCGCGTGCCTTGAACCGACGCACCGAGGCGCGCAGTGAATCGGGTGACCCACCCCCCGTGCGCTCGCTGAGTGAACCGAGCGATGTGATCACGCGCGGGCCCGGAATGCGGCCGGCATTGATCGCATCACGCAGCACGGCGTTGTCGGCCTCGCCGATGCTCTGCACGGTGGTAAAACCGGCCCGCAGCGTGGCCCAGGCATTACCGGCGCGCTGGAGCGTGCTCACGTCAGGCGTGTCACCGTCCCGATCTTCGTGAAGCCGCTGCTTGTCGGTGATGTACCAGCCCAGATGGACGTGCGTGTCGATCAGTCCCGGCAGGAGCGTACGGGCCCCCAGATCTATGCCGCCCGCGGGCAGCGGGCCGGCCGACACGCGCATGGCGGTGATGCGGCCACCCTGCACGGTCACGTCCTGATTGCGCAGGGTGCGCCCGGTGCCGTCGATGACCCGCGCGGCGCGAAGCACGACGGATTCGGGCGTTTGGGCCGATGCGCTGGTGGCGGCGAGGGTGAGCAGTGCCGCGAGGGCGCGGCGGGATACACGTGAGGCAGGCATTGGAAGCCGGGGCAGAGGGAAGACGTTCTGCAAAAGAGGGCTCGGCGCGCCGCACGGCAAGG
>CANGXK010000189.1 GCA_947457715.1 Gemmatimonadota bacterium | reverse complement strand
GAGGTGCTCCCGCCGTTGCAGGGGGTGGTGCTGACCGGCGGAGCAAGTTCGCGGATGGGGTGCGACAAGGCCGCTCTCGTGTATCATGGCGCGCCACAGTGGCGCATCGCAGGCGAGTTGTTGCGGACGTGCGGGGCGGAGCCGCTCTGGTCGTGCAGCGCATCGCAAGCGCGTGACTGGGATCTTGGCGGTCGGGCTGTCCTGGACATCGTGCCGGGGCATGGGCCGGCCAGCGGGCTCCACGCCGTGTTCTCGCGCGGCGATAATAGCGCGTGGCTGGTGCTCGGCTGCGACTATCCCGCTCTCGAAGCACAGGATCTGCAGCATCTCGTTGCCGCACGCACCGTCGACTACGAGGCGATCACCTATCTGAATCCGGCGTCGCAGGAAATCGAGCCGATGATCACACTGTGGGAACCCGCATCCCAGCGGCGGTTCCTGCAGGCGTTCGACCGCGGCGAGTACAGTGCGCGCCGCGTACTGGCTACGTGCGCGTTACGCCGGTTGGCGCCGCGCAACCGCCTGATACTGGAGAACCGCAACCGACCGTGATAGTCACACCCTGAACTTACCCCGAACAAGTGGACGCGTATTTGACAGGAACTACGCGGCCTTCCGTAGCTGCGCGTCGTACTCCGCCGGACTGACCTACCCCATGGTGGAGTGCCGTCGTTTCCGGTTGTATCACGTCTCGCTCTACCGCAAGATGGCGCGCCGCGGCGCTGTGCCCCCGCGCTGTCGAGTGAGTGGTCGCCGTCCATGCGCTGTCGAGGTCTGTCGCCGTAGCTGGCCTCGGTACGGGGGACCGCGATGGTCTCGATGAGGTTGGCCGCGCTCAACTGGATGTCGGTGCATCCGGTGACCGCGACCAGTGCGAGGAGCGGGAGGTGAAGGCGAAGCACGATCCGCGTCGTGGACGTCCGTGCGGGAGAGGACACTGAATCATATGCCCCCTCACGACACCGCTCGAGCGTGGTGCTCGGTTGTCATCGATCGCGCGAGCGCGTGGGCGCGCAACAATCGTTCGGTGTCCGCTGGTTGCTGCGGAAGTGAATCTCTATGGACAATCCTGAGGGAAGGCGCGCCAGCAAGGGCGCGACATCTCACTGCGCCGGTGGTGTCCCTCGTGGATTGAACGTCGGCGAGCCCTGGTACTGCGGGCGAATGGTGTGCAGGTTTTCCTGCTTCACCCACAGCGCCCGGCGCGGTGGGCAACGCCTGCAGCGCCGAACCGCCCGGTTGGCTGATGCTGTCGGCTACGGTGAACGTCTTTCGCGTTGGCCACCGTGTCAGCATTCGCCGTGGCCACGACGTCGCCACGTGTTCGCGCTTCCTTCACCCTCGGATCGCGCCAAGGTCGAGAAACGCACTCAACTCGCCGATGAGGACTCGCTGACGGAGGGGCTGAAAGCCGATGGACCGAACGCGCAGCACGTAGCCGGACGGCGGACGACGGGGAAGGTCGTCCGCCGATCGCCGTCAATACTTCGAAAACAGCAGCTTTTGGGGCGAGTCAAACGCGTCCCGCAACTTCGTTACCGTGGTGGCATTCGCCACGAGCGCGTCGCGCACCTGTTTCGGCGTTGTTGAGGTGGGCTTGCCCTGCAGATACTGCGCCGCGACACCAGCCACGTGCGGCGACGCCATCGAGGTGCCGCTGATCGTGGCCGTGCTGGTGGCGCTGGTGTACCACGCTGAGGTGATCGCTGACCCGGGCGCGAACAGATCGAGGCAGCTGCCATAGTTGGAGTATGATGCCTGGGCGTCCGTGCGCGTGGTCGCCCCCACTGTGATCGCCGCGGACACCCGTGCTGGGGAGTACTGGCAGGCGGGAAGGTTGCTGTTCCCGGCAGCCACCACAAAGGTCACGCCGTTGTTGATCGCGGCCTTCACCGCATTGTCGAGCGCCGTAGAAGCGCCTCCACCTAAACTCATGTTGGCCACGGCCGGCTTCACGGCGTTTGTGGCCACCCAGTTCACCCCGGCGATGACGCCGGAGGTACTTCCCGACCCGTTACAGTTGAGTACGCGCACGCCGATCAATCTGACCGCCTTGGCCACACCATACGTACTGCCGCCCACCGTGCCGGCGACGTGCGTACCGTGCCCGTTGCAGTCGGGTTGGGGCGCCGTCGGCGTGATCGCATCGTATCCGATGGACGCGCGGTTTCCAAATTCCGTGTGGGTGGGCAGGATGCCCGTGTCCACGATGTAGGCGTTCACCCCTCTGCCGGTGGCGGTGTACGAGTACGAGGCGTTCAACGGCAGCGTACGCTGGTCGAGACGATCGATGCCCCACGTGGCGCTGGCCTGAATGGCCGAGGCGGTCATGATCTGATCCTCTTCCACGAATTCCACGAGAGGGCTGCGCGCCAGCACGGCCGCCGCCGCCGGTGGAAGCGTCACCGAGAACCCTTTGATCCCCCCGTTGTAGAGGTAGCCCATCTGGCCGCCAGCGGCCTCGGCGAGCGCGCGGGCCGCTCCCGGCACATCACGCGTCGCGCTCTTGAAGACCACGATGTACCGACCCGGGATGCGGGCGATGTCGCTGGCCGCCATCACCGGCGCGGCCGGCTGGGCTTGCTCGGGCGCGATGGGATCGGCGCTCTGACATGCGGCGAGCAGCACGATCGGCGGAATCAGCGCGAACTGGCGGAATTTCATGACGGGCCGTGTCGGATGGATGGGAAAGCGGGCCGAGACGAGCCCGCTACGAGGAACTATGGCGGGAAAGGTATCGCTCGCCTACGCGACACCATAGAGGACGCGACAGCGCCGGCCACGATCGTGACAGACACCGACGGAGGTCGGTGGCGGATTGTGCCACCGAGCCGGGCATACAGCGCCAACCGGAGCGCCTCGGCGGATGCCGCCAGCCCCCGACCCGAACGGCGGCGCGGACGGCCTGTTTCGTACACTCGGTCGCCGCCGTCGCGCCCGCAAGCTTGGGCGCGATCGGTACCTCACGCTGTCGGGCCGGTCATATCATGGCGTTCAACGAGATCGCGATGTACGCGCCCGTTGTGACACGCCTCCTACACCCACCGGCCCAATGACTCACCCACGTGCACTCACCTCGCGGCTCAGGCGAACGCGCGCATCGCCTCAATCAGCGCGTCATGCGCGTCGCCGAGCGCATAGCCCTGCACGTGGCCCTCGAACGTGGTGAAGCCTTCGGCGCCAAGCAGCGCCCGGAACACGTCGCGATGGGTGTCGAGATCGTCTGCCGCATCGGCATCGAAGTTCGCGAGGCGCTGTAGCATGCGCTCCACGATGGGCCGTCCCGCGACAGGATCGAAGGGGGCCGCGGGGGCGGCGGCGACCATGACGGGCGCCGCCGCGTAGGCCGGCCCCAGTCGCGCGATCAACGTGGTGAGTTCGTGCGCCAGCGCGTCGCACAGCGGTGCACAGCGCTCCGCGTCCGCGCCGTCGCCGATGGCCTTTTCCAGGACCCCGCCGGCGGCCTGCACCGCGCCGGCGCCGAGCGACCCGGCCACGCCTTTCACGGTATGGGCGAGCCGTTCCGCGGTACCTCGGTCGCCGCTGCCCAAACAGGCGCTGATCCGCGCGCCGGCGTCGGCCTCCTGCACCACGAACTGCCGCAGCAGTTTCAGGTACAGCTTCTTGTTGCCGGCCACGCGGGCCAGTCCGTCGTCCACCTGCAACCCCTCAATACGCGGCAGCTCCTCGGTTACCACGGGAGGAACCGCCGGTGCGCTCTCCACCGCGACGGTAGGATCCGCGGCAATGGCCTCCGCAACGGCCGCCGCGCGGGCTGCCCGCACCGCCACCGCCCGCGCCGGCGCGTAGTACTTCTCCAGTGTCTCGAAGAGAATCGCTGGCGAGATCGGCTTGGAGATGTGGTCGTTCATCCCTTCGTCGAGGCAACGATCGCGCTCTTCGTTCGACGCGTGGGCGGTCATGGCGATGATCGGCAACGCCGCGAAGCGCGCGTCGTCACGAATGGCAATCGTGGCTTGATGCCCGTCCATGATGGGCATCTGCAGATCCATGAACACCACGTCGAATCCGGTGGGGTTCGCGTCGAGGTGGTTGACGGCCTCCCGGCCGTTGTTCGCCACCGTGACGTGCGCCCCCGCCCCTTCCAGCAACTCGATGGCGATCTGCTGGTTGATCTCGTTGTCTTCGGTGAGCAGGATGCGGGCACCCGCACACCGGTCGATGTCGCTATCGTGCGACGGCTCGCTGCGCCGGGCGCCGGTTTCCGACGGACTGGCGAACAGCGTGACCAGCGTGTCGATCACCATCGACTTGCTGACCGGTTTCACCATGAAGCCGTCGAGATTCAGCGCACCTGCGGCTTCCTTCACTTCCTCGCCGTTGAAGGCGGTCACCATGACTACCGCCGGCTGTGTCATCAGGCCCGTCTCCGCTCGCAACAGCCGCGCGGTCTGCAAGCCGTCCAGCCCGGGCATCCGCCAGTCCATGAAGACCACATCGTACGGCGCCGCGGCGTCGGCGTTGTGCTGGCGGATCGCCGCCAGGGCTTCCGCACCAGAACTGACGGCGTCCACCACGGCCACCAGATCACTGAGCGACTCGGTGAGGATCTCGCGCGCCACCGAATTGTCGTCCACGACCAACGTGCGCAACCGCTGCATCGCCTCGGGCACCATCGTGCGGCGGTCCGCCTCGTTGCCGATCCCCACCCGCACCGTGAAGAAGAACGTGGTGCCGACCCCGGGCTCGCTTTCGAGCCCGATCTCCCCGCCCATCATCTCCACCAGCGTCTTGCTGATGGTCAGCCCCAGTCCGGTGCCGCCGTGCTTGCGCGTGGTGGACATATCGGCCTGCGTGAACGGCTGGAACAACTTGGCGCACTGTTCGCGCGTCATGCCGGGGCCGGTATCGCGCACGGTAAAGCGCAGCACGGCTTCTTGGTCGGACTGTTCCAACACCGCCGCTTTCAGGTGAATTTCGCCGCGCTCGGTGAACTTGACGGCGTTGTTGATGACGTTCGTGAGCACCTGACTGAGACGCAGCGGATCGCCGACCAAGTCGAGCGGCACCGTGTTCGGAATGTCGACGAGGAACTCGAGCCCCTTGTCGTACGCCTTCTGCAGGGTGACGGTCGTGACGCCACGCATGACATCTTCGAGATTGAAGTCGACGGACTCGATGTCGAGCTTGCCGGCTTCGATTTTGCTGAAATCGAGGATGTCGTTGATGATACCGAGCAGCGAGTTGCCGGCCGTATGGATTTTGGCGACGTAGTCGCGCTGCTTCGCGGTGAGATCGGTCTTGAGCGCGAGGTACGCGAGCCCGATCACCGCGTTCATCGGCGTGCGGATCTCGTGGCTCATGTTGGCCAGAAACGCACTCTTCGTCTGGTTCGCTTCGTCAGCGACCAGCTGCGCACGCCGCAATCCGTCGCTGTACTCGGCGTTGCGTGCTTTCAGATCCTGCAACGAATCACGCAGCTGCCCAAAGGCCTGCGTGAGCTGGTCGATTTCGGTGGCATGCCACGTGTTGACAATCGGCACGTCGTACCGTTCGTCACGCAGGGCATTCGCCACCACCGTGAGATTGCGCACCGGCTGCGACACCGATCGGACGATGTAGGCCAACACGCTCAAGGCTACGACCACGAGCAGGAACAGCGCCTGATACAACGGCACATTGAGCTTC
>CANGXK010000188.1 GCA_947457715.1 Gemmatimonadota bacterium | reverse complement strand
CGCGCGCTTCATCTTGGAGGTAGCGACCATTTCCATCGTGCGCGTGATCTTGCGCGTGTTCTCGACGGACTTGATGCGCCCCTTGAGTTCGCGGCCTTTGGCCATCTTACAAGCTCTTGGAGTACTGCTCGATGCCGCGCTTCAGCTCCGCTTCCATGTCCTTCGAAAGCGCCTTGCTGGTGCGGACCGTATCAGCAACCTGCGGGAACTGCGCGCGCATGAACTCGAGGAACCCCTTCTCCCACGCGCGCACCTTGCCGGTGTCGATCGTGTCGAGGAGACCGTTGGTCACGGCGTAGATCACCATCACCTGCTCCTCGAACGGCATGGGCTGGTACTGACCCTGCTTGAGGATTTCGACGGTGCGGGCACCACGCTCGAGCTGACGCTTGGTCGCGGGATCGAGATCCGACGCGAACGCGGCGAAGGCTTCGAGTTCGCGGAACTGCGCGAGGTCGAGGCGAAGACGGCCGGCCACGCTCTTCATGGCCTTGGTCTGCGCGGAGCCACCGACGCGCGACACCGAGATACCGACGTTCACGGCCGGGCGGATGCCGGCGTTGAAGAGGTCCGTTTCCAGGAAGATCTGTCCATCGGTGATCGAGATGACGTTGGTCGGGATGTACGCCGAGACGTCGCCGGCCTGCGTTTCGATGATCGGCAGCGCGGTGAGCGAACCACCCGGCTTGAGGATCGTCTTGCCATCGACCACGCCGTCGTCTTCGCGCAGCTTGGCCGCGCGCTCGAGGAGACGGCTGTGCAGATAGAACACGTCGCCCGGGTAGGCTTCACGGCCCGGCGGACGGCGCAGGATGAGCGACAGCTGGCGATACGCCGCGGCCTGCTTCGACAAGTCGTCGTACACGCACAGCGTGGGCTTGCCCTCGTTGTACATGAAGTACTCGGCCATCGCACACCCCGAGTAGGGCGCGATGTAGAGCATCGGCGCCGGATCGGAGGCCGAGGCGGCCACGATGATGGTGTATTCGAGTGCGCCGGCCTGACGGAGACGTTCCACGACCGTGGCGATCGTGGAGGCCTTCTGACCGATGGCGACGTAGACACAGACGACGCCCTGGCCCTTCTGATTGATGATCGTGTCGATGGCCACGGCGGTCTTGCCCGTGGAACGATCGCCGATGATGAGCTCGCGCTGACCACGGCCGATCGGGATCATGGAGTCGATGGCCTTGATGCCCGTCTGCATGGGCTCTTTCACCGGCTGCCGCACGATGATGCCGGGGGCCGGCGACTCGACCTTGCGGAAGGTGGTGCTGCGGATCTCGCCAAGGCCGTCGATGGGACGGCCGAGGGGATCGACGACGCGACCGATCAGTTCCGGTCCGACGGGCACTTCCAGCACGCGGGCGGTGCGACGGACTTCATCGCCTTCCTTGAGCTGGAGGTAATCGCCGAGGATGATCGCACCGATGTTGTCCTCTTCGAGGTTCAACGCCATGCCGGTGATGACAGCCTTCGTTTCCGAGGCCGTGAACTCGAGCATCTCGCCGGCCATGACCTTGCCCAGGCCATAGACGCGGGCGATGCCGTCCTTCACTTCGAGGATGGAACCGACTTCCTCGACATTGAGGTCGGCGAGATCCGCCGCTTCGATTTCGCGGAGGAGGATGTCTTTGATTTCGCCGGGGCGCAGGGCGTTCTGGGTAGCCATGAGGCAGGGGCTTTAATAAACGTGGTAACGATGCAGGGACAGCTTGTGAAAATTATCACAAGGGGTGAGTCGGTGCAACCCGGCTGTGCGGGGCGGGTTGGGGAGCTCGGCTCGGCTCGGCTCGGCTCGGCTCGGCAACAGCAACGGCAACGGCAACGGCAACGGCAACGGCCGGAACACGGATCGACGGAAATCACAGAAACAACACGGATAAGCCCGACTACGGAGGGACTGGCATGGGCGACGAGCTCGCTTTGGATTTGAACAACGCGGGCGCGGGGGCAAGTCGCTCACACGGAGCAGATCCGTGTTGTTACGGTGTCATCGGTGTAATCCGTGTTCCGGCTGTTGCTGGTTACTGATAGCTGGTCGCTGATGGCTGGTTGCCGCTTGCCGGTGACACATGCCCCTAGCTGGCCGGCGGATCCCCGAAGGCGGCCTGACCGAAGCGCCCAAGCAGATCGACCGCCCGCAGTCGGGACAGGCTGGAGGCCCGGGCGCCGACGAGGCGCTGGGTGGTGCTGGAGAGATGCGACGAGCTGGCAAAGCCCAGGACCTGCGCCACATCGCGCACGTCGAAGCCGGCGTTCTTGCAGAGCTCGGCGGCGGCCAGCACCCGGACCAGGTCGATCACGCGCTTGAGGGTGGGCGCCTGGCCCACGGCAAAGCTGCGGGACAGGTGCTCGCGGGAGACACGGAGCTCCTTCGCCAGCTGTTCGGTACGCACCGGCCGGCCGGCACGGCGCACGACGCTCTTCCAGACGGCGAGTTGCAGCGGGGTCTCGAGGTGCAGCATCGCCGGCGGCTGCGAGAGCGCGCGTTCGAACCGGCTGGAGAAGGTGCGACGCATCACGAGTTCGCGCGCGACGCTGTCGTCCACGCCCTCCACCAGCACGTCGGTCACCCCCGCCCCGGCCGCCCGCGCCACGATCGGCGCATCAGCCGGCAGCAGCGTGGTGATCAGCACAAACGGGAGACTCGGAAAATCCTCCGCGCGGGCGATCAGGCGCTGCGCGTCGTCACCGGCACCGGCGTCGATGATCACGACATCGACCAGCTCCCGGATGAGAAACGCTTCGACATCCGCCGCACTCTTCACCGTATGGACGTGCGCGCGACGACGCGGGAAGGCGGCCCGGACGAGCGATCGCGCGCGCTCACGCTTGAGCAGCGCCACGACGCAAATCAGCGGGGCGGCGCCGTCGGTGCTGCTGCGCGCGGCGGCCATCAGCGGGCGCGGCCGATCGACACACCCGCCCGCGGTCTCGGCGCCTGCGCCGGATCGCCCGCGGGGTCTTCGCCCCGCACCATCGCATGCGCACGCATCAGCACGTCGCGCGCATTGGCATAGGACACCAGTTGCGAGGCTTCGTCAAACATGGCCCAGCGGCAAGCGGTGATCCCCTCGGCGCGCTGCGGGGTCGTGCCAGACGCGTCGCTGCGCATGAGGTAGAAATGGCAGACCTTGTGCACGAGCCGGCCCCGGAAGCGAAAGAACCAGTCGATCGTATCGATCGTGCCGTCGAGGGCGACGTCATCGAGCCCGGTTTCCTCGCGGACCTCACGCAAGGCGGCCACCTCGGGCGGCTCGTCCGCTTCGAGATGGCCCTTGGGAAATCCCCAGTTCTGGTAGCTGTCGCGGATGAGCAGGAACAGGGGCTCGCCGTCCTGCACGCGATACACGACGCCACCGGCCGAGGTCTCGAGTGTGGCGCGCCCGGCGCGCTTGTGCGGATCCCGCGACGACGCCACCGCGCTGCTACCGGACGATGCTGCGGGAGGACACGACTCAGCTCGCCTTGGCAGCCAGACCGGCGGCGATGCCGCCGGCCACGCCGCTGGCCACGCCGATGAGCGGGGCGCTCCCTTCGAGCGTGGCGCGTCCCTCGATGAACTGGCGCACGAGCGGGTCAGTGCTGTGCTGGATCTCGGCAACCGTGCCCACGGCCCGCACCTGCCCTTCGTACAGCATGGCGATGCGTGTGCCCACGGTGTAGGCACTGCGCATGTCGTGCGTGATCACGATGCCCGTCACGCCCAGCTGCTCACGCATGCGCACCATCAGCGCGTCGATGGTGGCGGAGGTGACCGGATCGAGCCCGGTGGTGGGTTCGTCGTACAGGATGTACTTGGGGCGCAATGCGATGGCGCGGGCGATGCCGACGCGCTTGCGCATGCCGCCCGAGAGCTCGGCCGGCATGCGGCTTTTCACATCGGGGAGATCGACGAGCGAGAGCGCTTCGTCGACGCGCGTGGTGATCTCCGCTTCACTGAGTTCGCCCTGCTTGCGCAGCCCCATGGCGACGTTCTCGCCGATCGTCATGGAGTCAAAGAGCGCCGCGAACTGGAATACGTAGCCGATGCGTCCGCGCAGCGCGTACAGGTCTTTTCGCGAGAGCTGATCGACCCGGAGACCATCGACCCACACCTCGCCCTCATCGGGTTCGAGGAGGCCGACGATGTGTTTGATCGCCACCGACTTGCCGGTTCCGGAATAGCCGATGATCACCATGGTCTCGCCTTCGTTGACCTGAAGGGAGAAACCGCGGAGCACCTGCTTGGGCCCGAAAGCCTTGTGGACGTTCTTGAACTCGATCATGAGATCACAAATGTACCGCCAAAAACCGGCGGAGGTAGGCGTGCGACGCCGGGGGAACGCCGAAGGGGCGCCCGATCGCGTCGGACGCCCCTCGTTGCTGCACCACCTGCGGACCCGACGTCGCTGCGGCCGGCGATTTACGCGGCGAAACTGGAGAGCGCGCGCCCCACATCGCCTTCGCGGAGACGCTTGAGGGCCCGGTCGCGCAACTGGCGCACGCGTTCGCGGGTGACCCCGAGCATGCTGCCGATCTCTTCGAGCGTATGCTCCCGGCCGCCTTCGAGGCCGAAGTAGAGCCGGAGGACTTTCGCGTCGCGCGGGGGCAACGTGGAAAGGGCCTGCTCGATTTCGTCAGTGAGGAAGCGGTTCATCGCCTCTTCCTCCGTATCCGGCATTTCGTCGGCCACGAAGCGCTCGATGAGCGAGCGATCGCCATCGGGATCCATCGGGGCGTCGAGACGCACGTCGCCGGTGTTGAGCGCGGCGAGCGACTGCACGACGTCGACGGAGAGGCCGGTGACCTGCGCGAGCTCTTCGGGCGACGGCTCACGGCGGAGCTTCTGCCGGAGGATTTCCGAGGCCTTGATAATGCGCGACAGATCGGCGGTGCGATTGAGCGGCACACGCACGGTGCGCCCCTGGCGCGCGAGCGACGAGAGAATCGCCTGCCGAATCCACCACACCGCGTACGAGATGAACTTGACGCCCTGATCGGGATCGAACTTCCGCGCCGCCGTGAGCAGCCCGACGTTGCCTTCACCGATCAGATCGATGAGGGGCAAACCGCGGTTCTGATACTTCTTGGCCACGGAGATGACGAAGCGGAGGTTGCGCTTGACGAGCTCCTGCAGCGCGTCCTGGTCACCGGTACGGATCTTCTTCGCGAGCTCGATCTCTTCGGCCGCTTTCAGGAGCGGATATGTGCTGACTTCGTAGAGATACTGGTCGAGGATATCGCGCTCGGGTTCACTGGGCGCGATGCCCGCGGGTGCCGCACGACGGCGCTTCCGCTTGACTTCAGTCATGGCGTTCTATGAGACCTTGGGATGAGACAGCATCCCCGAAGGAGGAGACGAAATGGACACGGCTGGCCAACGAACGGCGCCGCCGACCCACCGGATCCCAGCCTGCTACGGCTGAGCATTTAGAGGGGTAGCCACGCAAGATACGCCGAGGGAAGTCTTTCGCCAGTGTAATATGCAGAACTCTGCTTGACGTCAGACATACACCGCACTAGACTGCGCGTTCCTGATGCCCTCGTCGGCACGGTGCCGCCGGAACGGGGTATGGATCGGCGGGACGCAGGAAGCCAGTATCGGGGGCGTAGCTCAGTTGGGAGAGCGCTTGAATGGCATTCAAGAGGTCAGCGGTTCGATCCCGCTCGTCTCCACTCCGGTTGGTGCAGGTTGATG
>CANGXK010000187.1 GCA_947457715.1 Gemmatimonadota bacterium | reverse complement strand
GCCAACTGCGTTCCGTTGGAGATGATCACGTTGTCGCCGATGTGGCAGTCGTGCGCCAGGTGCACGTAACTCATCAGGAAGCAGTTACGCCCAACACTCGTAGTGACTGAATGCGCCGTGCCTCGATTGATCGTGGCATACTCGCGAACGGACGTCTCGTCGCCGATATCCACCCACGTCTCTTCGCCGCGATACTTGAGATCTTGCGGATCGCCACCGAGGATCGCGCCGATGCCGATCTGCACGCGCTCACCGAGCCGGACGTTCCGTTCAAGCGTCGCGCGCGCGGCGATGTGCGTGCCGCTGCCGATGGTGCACTGCGGACCGATGATCGCCCACGGCCCCACGTCGACGTCGTGGCCGAGTTGCGCCGACGCATCGACCAGCGCCGTCGGATGAATACGCGCAGTCATCGGTCGCGGACCATCGCGGCCATGTCCGCCTCCGTGACCACCTGACCGTCCACCGTGGCGACGCCCCGCATCTTGCACATGGTGCCGCGGATCTGCAGCACTTCCATCTCGATCCGCAACTGGTCGCCAGGCTTCACCGGGCGGCGGAATTTCACGTTGTCGAGCGACAGGAAATACACCACCTTGCTCGACGGATCCGCGATGGTGCGCATGAGCAGCATGCCGCCCACCTGCGCCATCGATTCGATGATCAGGACACCGGGCATGATTGGATGCCCCGGAAAGTGCCCCTGGAAGAATGGCTCGTTGATCGTGACGTTCTTCAGCCCCACAATCCGCTTGCCTTCCTCGATCTCCAGAATGCGATCGACCAGCAGGAAGGGATAGCGGTGCGGCAGCACCTGCATAATGTCTTCGATGGAATACACGGCGGGCTCCCGGACGGCGTGTTGCACGAGGGCTCGAACCAGGGCGACCGTGCCCCGGTGACTCGGTTTGTGAGCGATGATGTGCGCGCGGACGCGCGCACCAGCGAGAACGAGATCACCGACACAATCGAGGGCCTTGTGCCGGGAGAATTCATCGGGCCAACGGAGCGCGGTGTCCACCACGCCGTCGGCGTCGAGCACCACCGCGTTGGCCGTGGATGCCCCCTGAATCAATCCTTTGGCGCGAAGCGCGTCCACTTCGTGCAGGAACCCGAAGGTCCGGGCGGCGGCGAGTTCACGCGTGAAGCTGTCGGCAGTCACCATGCACTGCGTGCGCTGCGTGCCGATCAATGGGTGCGGAAAATCGATCGTGACGTCGAGCGAAAGGCCCATGCAGGGCCGGGCCTCGTACACCGACTCTCCGTCCACCACCTGAATCGACTTCCGCAGCACCAGCCACTCGGGGCGCCCCCCGTTGGCCACCACGCCCGCTTGACGCAGGGCGTCGAGAAACGGCGCAGCGCTTCCGTCCATGATCGGCGGCTCCGGTCCGTCCATCCCGATCTCGAGATCGTCGATGGCCAGGGCTCCCACCGCGGCGAGCACGTGCTCCACCGTGTGAAACGCTTCCGCGCCAGTGCCGAGCTGCGTCCGACGCTCGGCTTCGACCGCCAGATCCACGCGCGCGGGAATCGGTGCCGAGCCGGCGATGTCCAGCCGACGGAACACGATGCCCGTACCCGTGGGGGCCGGCCGGAAGGTGAGACGACATGGCAGCCCGAGATGAAGGCCGATACCTTCGACCACCGCCACGCCCCCGATCGTGCGCCGCTGCCCCGCCGGCTCGATCGTCGCCCCCGTCACCGCGGCGGCAGACGTGCCAGACTTCGCGATCATGTCGCACTCCCATCGGGGGGGCCGGCGGCACGACTGGTCGCGGTCGGGTTGCTCACGAGCTGCTCGAGCGGACGTACGATCTTCGCCAGACGGGCGATGGCCGCCGACGCGCGAAGATGATCCCGGTGTGGTCGCGCCGGATAGCCGGACCACGTCTCACCGGCGGGTACGTTGCCGATCACACCGGCGCCGCCGGCCAGATTCGCTCGCGTGCCGATCGTGACATGTCCCCCGATCCCGACCTGACCACCAACCTGCACACCGTCACCGATCCGGGCCGAGCCAGCCACACCAACCTGAGAGGCGAAGAAGCAGCCTCGTCCGATACGCACGTTGTGGGCGATCTGCACCAGGTTGTCGATCTTCGTGCCCGCGCCGATGATCGTATCGTCCACGCTGCCGCGGTCGATACAGCTGTTCGCGCCGACCTCGACGTCATGCTCGAGGATGCAGCGGCCCGCGTGCGGAATGCGCACCACCCCATGGTCCTGGGGCACGAAACCGAAGCCTTCCCGGCCGACTCGAGCTCCCGCATGCAGAATCACGCGGTCGCCCAGCTCGGTAAACGGGTAGACGACGGCCGAAGAATGCATCCGCACGTCCTTGCCGAGCACGGCGCCCGCGCCGATCACCGCCTGGGCGCTGATCCAGCATCCATCGCCGATCACGGCACCCTCGCCGATGACCACGAAGGGATCGATCGTCACGCCTTCGCCGAGACGGACATCGTTCGCAATGACGGCAGACGGGTGTACCCCGTGGGCTCGGGGCTCTTGGCGGTGGAATCGCGCCAGCAGGGCGACCATCGCGTCGACCGGCTTGGCCACCACGATTCGGGTGGACGGCGTCCCTGCGAGTTCAGCCAGCTCGGGTGAGATCAGCACCACGCCGGCACGTGAAGTGGCGAACCACTGGCCGTACCGGAGGTGCGCAAGAAAGCTCAACTCATGTGGGCCGGCGCGATCGAGCGGCGCAATGCCGCGGACCTCGATCGAGCCATCGCCAACGAGCACGCCACCCACCTGTGCCGCAACGGCAGCGGCGGTGATGGGCTGGTGCCCATCACCGCCGCCCGCCTGCGGATCCTCGGCACCGCCGCTCACTGCGGCGATCACTCCGTGGGCGGCTTCTTGGTGTTCAGACCCGCCGGGGCGCTCGTGGGACCAGCCGGAACCGGCTTGGCCGCCGGCGCAGCGCGCGGAGCCGCAAGGCGCAGCTTGGAGACGACGCGGTCGGTGATATCAAGATTTTTGTCAGCCGACACAATCAGCGAACCAGCCGCCACGTCGAAGATAAAGGCGAAACCGCCCTCGGCCCGCATGTCGTCGAGCACCTTGCGCACGTTGTCCATGATCGGCTGCATGAGCTCGGCTTCACGGGCCTGTGCCTGCTCCTGCATCTTCTGCACACGCTCCTGATAATCCGCCTGCTTGTCGCGAAGCGTCTTCAGGCGCGTTTCCTTGGCCGCGGGAGAGAGCGAGACTTCCTCCTTGGCATACGCTTCCTGAAGCGTGTTCAGCGAATCGGAAAGCTTCTGAACCGCCGTGCGCATGGAGGTCATGTCCTTCTCGAACTGCGCCTCGGCGTCCGCCCTGCCCGGAGCGGACTGCAGGATCGCGGCGGAATTCACGTACGCAAACTTCTGTCCCTGAGCGGAAGCCAGGGCGGGAACGCCAAGCACCAAGGCGCAAGCGCCAACGAACGAGGAAAGACGCATATGAGATCCTGAGTTTAGAAGAGCTGACCGAGGCGGAAATGGAACTGCCAACGTGGATCGGGACGGATTCGTCCGGTTACCAGATCCACGGTCGTGCGATCAAAGCCATACGCCATATCCAATCCAAGCGGTCCCAGCGGCGTTACGGTAGATACCCCAAATCCGGCGGAACGGAAGAGCCGGGTCGGATTGATCTGCCGCGCGGACGCCCAGTTGTTGCCGGCATCGGTGAAGGCATTCACATAGAACATCTGGTTGAACCGGACGCCGATCTCACCCGTGAGGGTCATGAAGGCGTTACCGAACGACGCCGGATCGGAGCGATACTGGTCGGTGTTCGGATTGAACCCGATCGGGGTGATCGAGAACTCGGGGTAGCCACGCAGCTGCTGGCCGAACATGACGCCGCCGACCGCGAACTGCTGCTGGAAGAAGAACGGTCCCGAGTTGCCGAACAAGCTGCCGGCGCGGGCCGTGAGCCCCATCGTGAATTTGATAGGCTGCGAACCCGGGTTCGTTCCACCGAGCTGCGCCAGCTGGGTATAGGCACGCATTTCCGTGGTGACACGCTGGAAGTTCACGGTGCCGCCCAACGGACCGCCGCTGAAGTCGGCCGTGATCGTCCGCATGGATCCCCCAGTGGCGAACGGGAGGTCAACGCGGGTGTCGTGCGTGTATTCGAGGCCAAGATTCGAGCGGAAGCAGTTCCTGGTACAGGTGTTCTGGATCTGCCCGGACGTAAACGTGGCCGATTCGCCGTTGTACGACACCGCCATCGTCGAGAAGTACGACCACGGGACCGGAAGACCGAAACGCAGCTGCGAACCGGTCCGGATGTTCTGGCCAAGGTTGCCGACGATGAAGCGCGACTGGGTGCGATACGCACTGATGGCGCCAGACACGCGGGAGCCGCGCAACGCGGGGTCGGTATAGGTGGCGGTGAAGTCGTTGAAGAACCGGCCATACTGCCAGTTCAGCTTCCCCTGCTTGCACAGGCCGAACAGGTTGGGCTGCTCGAGGCCGATAAAGCCACCGAAGCCCACACCGCCCTGCCCCATCGACGCGCCGAAATTGATCGAGCCGGTCCGCTTCTCTTTCACACGGAACACGATGTCCACGTCGCCTTGGTCGTTGACCGGACGGTAATCCGGGAACGGCATCGGCGACTCGAAGAAATTCATGTTGCCGATGCTCTGATAGCTGCGGATCAGGGCGGCTTGATTGAAGACGCCGCCCGGCACCAGAAAGATCTGGCGACGAATGCAGTCATCGGCCGTGAAGTCGTTGCCGAGAATCTCGATCCGGTTCACGATCGCCGGATTCTTCTCGTCGATTTCCCACCGCAGGTTCACGGTCGGGATCGAGTCCGGGCCCTCGAGCTTGCGCTCCAGTACGGGGTTGATGCGCGCGTACAGGTAGCCATTGTTGCGATACTCGCCATTGACCTTCTCGATGGCGTCGTCCCACTTGTGCTGGTCAAAGATGCCTTCGGGCGCGGCAGCCTCACGCTTGATGAGGCCCTTCACGCGCTGCGTGAGGGTGGGATCGTTGCCTTCGAACGGATAGAACTTCTTGAGGTCTTCCGTGGGAAAGCGGCGGTTGCCCGCAACCTCGAACGTGCCGATCCGGTACCGCGGGCCTTCCTCGATTCCGATCTGCACCAACCCTTTGCCCTTCTCGCGATCAACGATCAGCGTATCCTTGGCGATCCGCATGTCGACGTGGCCGAGGCGCGCGAACAACGTGGGAATGCGCTCACCCAGATCGCCGACGTACTTGTCCTCGTCGAACTCGCCCTTGCGGAACCACCAGAAGCCCTCGGGTTTGATCTTCATGGCCGACACCACCTGCTTGTCCTTCACCGACGTATTCCCCACGATGTCGATGCCGGAAATCGCCAGACGACGCCCCTCATCGACGGTGTAGGTGATGCCGATGCGATCGTCGTCCATCTGCACGGAGTCGATCCGCACCTGCGCGAGATAGTACCCAGCCGCCTCGTACGTCGAGTCGATGCGCGCCCTCGCCTTCGCCAGCATCATGGGGTCGATCGGACGACCGATCAGCAGGTCGATCTTGTCGCGCACCGACCGCTCAGAGACGTTTTTCGGGCCGACGACCTTGATCTCCCCCAGGATCGCGCGCTCCCGCACCTGGATGACCGTGAGCACCTTCTCCGGCACGCTCTCGAGGTCGCAGAGCAGCTGGACATCATCGAACAGGTTCAGCGCATAT
>CANGXK010000186.1 GCA_947457715.1 Gemmatimonadota bacterium | reverse complement strand
CGAGCTCTTCAATGACTTCAGGACCTAGGAAGACGCCGAACCCGGCGCGTCGGCGCGCATCAAACCCTTCTGGCAGCGATGAGCCGAATTGACCGACAATGCGTTTAGCCGCCAGCGCGACTGCCGCGCGAGGCATCGCGACAGAAACAATCGTGTCACGCACAACGTCGAGCAGCTGCAGCTGTGCGTCGTATCCCACTTTGAGAACGCTGATCGATTGCGTTCCGGCGGTCATCATGAGCGTAGCGCGCCCCGTGGCATCCGTCCGCGTTTTCGCTTGCGCGCCACCGGACGAAACGTCGGCATTCTCGACTGGCAACCCAGTGCTCGCCGTCACGGAGATCGTCAGCCGAGACTGCCCCTGCCGCACGTGGATTGGTAGGTGACGAAACGCAACATCGGGAATGCTGATCTCGAGCGGCGACGACGACCCCGACGAAGTGTAGGCCTCAACGCGAATTGGTTGACCAAGCGGCACATCACACGCAACAAAGGTGGCGCCGGTGTGAAGCGCGAGTGAGGTCGTTCGCGGAACACGCACCAGTTTCGCCTGAACGATCTCCATCTCCGCCCAGGAGAGTGTGACGGAGCCGGAATCCACTCTCGTGTCATCGCCCAGCGAAACCCGGCCGATCAAAAGCCCCGCCCCGTCTCTTGGTGTCGCTCCACACATCGCCTCATGTAGCGATCGCACACCGGGTGTCGCGAGCACCGTGGTCACTTCGCCCATTTCCGGTACGTCGATAAACGATTGGGGGAGTGCGACGTCGAGCGAATCGAGTGCCGTATGCAGCACGTTGATTGCATGACGGCCCGCTGGCACGTTGTGAAACGTGAAGCGTCCTATACTGTCTGCATCGGCCCAACGCTGCAGGCCAGGCAGCGTGACGATGGCCGAGCCAAGCGGACGCACGACACCGGAGAGCGAGTCCAGTACCACACCGGATACTCGGCTTTGCGCATGGAGCGGCGTGAGCGGCGAGAATAGAACAACCAGTAGCGTGGTGATCAGCGTGGCCGAAGAACTCATATTTCAAACAATACTGGCCGTCTGCTCGGAGCACCACAATATTTCCACTGGTAAGATCAACGCGTCTCTCGAGTTGCGGCCGATTGACGACGGCGGGCACTTCCGACGACGCCTCTTGGGTTCCAACGCGCGCCCCCACCCGATCACCTCGCCATGTCTTCCCATCCGTCTCGACGCCGCTTCCTGACCCGTCTTTCCGCGTTCGGCGCAGCACTGGGCTTGCTGTCGCCACGGCTCGCCGACGCTTCCGAGGCAGCGGCACGGTCTGCCGGCGACGATCCGTGGATCGCGCGTCTGAAGGGCAAGAACCGCGTAGTATTCCACTCACATTTGGCCAGTGACGGCATCGCCCTGCGGTGGGCGCAGACGTTCCTCGATACGCAGAAGAGTGCCTATGGCCTCACCGATGCCGACAGCAGCGTCGTGGTCGGGTTGAACGGCCGCGCGATCGGCCTATTGTTCAACGACGCGATCTGGGGGAAGTACCCGATCGGAGAGACGTTGCAGATGCCGGGATCGCGGAACGCCAACACCGCGCTGGTGGCGCAGCTCGTCGCGCGCGGCGTGATCATTCTGGCGTGCAATAATTCGATCCGCGCATCGGGGCAGCGCTTTCTCCCCGAGGCCCAGCGCGGGGACGCGGCGCTGCGCACGGCCTTTTCCGACGAAGCTCGGGCCAATCTGCTGCCCGGCGTCGAGGTGGTGCCGGCGATGATCGTGACGCTGCAACAGGCACAGGATCGGGGCTGCCGGTATATCTACGGCGGCGGCTGATACCGCGCTGGACACGGCGGCGGCTGATCAGTCCCTGAGTCAGCCGCCGCCCGGACCGGTCAAATGCGGGGCAGCGTGACGCCGTGCTGTCCCTGATACTTGCCCTTCTTGTCCCCGTACGACACCTCGGGCGGCTCGTCCCCCGTGAAGAACACCACCTGCGCGATGCCCTCATTGGCGTAGATCTTGGCCGGGAGCGGGGTCGTATTCGAGATCTCGAGCGTCACGTAGCCTTCCCATTCGGGCTCGAAGGGCGTGACGTTCGTGATGATGCCACACCGGGCATAGGTGCTCTTGCCCACGGTCAGGGTCAGCACGTTACGCGGGATGCGGAAGTACTCCACGCTCCGGGCCAGAGCGAATGAATTCGGCGGCACGATGCAGACGTCGCCTTCGAACTCCACGAAGCTCTTCGGGTCGAACGCCTTGGGGTCGACGATCGAGCTCAGCACGTTCGTGAAGATCTTGAACTCCCGGGCGACGCGCATGTCGTACCCGTAGGAGCTGACGCCGTAGGAAATGACGCCTTCGCGAACTTGGCGATCCTCGAACGGTTCGATCATGCCGTGCTCACGCGCCATTTGCGTGATCCAGCGGTCAGAGCAGAGCCCCATGAGGCGGAAGGGAAGAGGGTAACCCGTGCGGGATAGGACCGACCGGTCCGCTCCGTGGCGCACGATCGGGGCGAAACATACTCGAATCGCCGGCGGAAAATACGGCCGAGCCGCGCGACAGGCCAACGGGCGTTCCCCGGTTACTCGGCCCAAGTCGGGGAGCGGCTTGCAGTTGAGCGCGGGCGGTCCTTCGGGTAGCTTCCGCATGCTGCATTGTGAATTCTTTCACGAGCAAAGGACGCGCCTCGGCGCGACCATCCGTTCGCACCTGCGATGCTACGAAATTATCTCCCGGTTCTGCTCCTGTTGGGCTTCGTGATCATCAACGCGGTGCTGATTCTCGGCATCGCGCATCTCACGGTGCGACCACAACCCACTGCCGTGAAGTCGCAGCCGTACGAGTCGGGCATGAGCCCCCTCGGTGACGCGCGCGAACGCTTCTCGGTCAAGTTCTATCTCGTGGCCATGCTGTTCATCGTGTTCGACATCGAAACGGTGTTCATGATTCCATGGGGCGTCTACTACCGGCAGCTCTCCTGCAAGGTCCCGATGATTGCCGGGGCCTGTCCGGTCGGGCAACTGTCGTTCTTCGGCCTCGGTGAGATGCTCGTGTTCGCGGCCATTCTCGTCGTCGGTTTCGTCTATGTCTGGAAGAAGGGAGCGCTCACGTGGGATTGATCTCGCCCGCGGATAACCGCCTTGTACAGGTCGATCCCGGCGCGCAGGACGGCTGGATCACGACCCGCCTCGATTTTCTGGTCAACTGGGCGCGCGCCGGCTCACTCTGGCCGATGCCCTTCGGTACGGCCTGCTGCGCCATCGAGTTCATGGCCACCGCCGCGAGCCGCTTCGACCTCGCGCGCTTCGGCATGGAACGACTCAGCTATTCGCCGAGACAGGCGGACGTGCTGGTGTGCGCCGGACGCGTGCCGCTCAAGCTGGCGCCGGTGATCCGTCGCATCTATCAGCAGATGCCGCAGCCCAAGTGGGTGATTTCGATGGGCGCGTGTGCGTCGACCGGCGGCATGTTCGACAACTATGCCGTGGTGCAGGGAATCGACACGATCATTCCCGTGGACGTGTATGTGCCGGGCTGTCCGCCCCGCCCGGAAGCGCTCATTCACGGCATTATGATGCTGCAGAAGAAGGTGATGCAGGAGCGCCTGAAGGACACCACGCGCCACGTGGAGATCGTGCCCGATACCGAGAGCCAGCTGTACATTCCGCCCTCGCGCATCGACGAACTCTCGGAGCCGTTCGGCAACTCGGTACATCAGACCCGGTCGGCGCCGTGACCGCGCCGATCGTTCCGGTGGCCGAGCAGGGCACACTCGCCGTGGCGCTGCAGGCCGCGATTGCGTCCGACACCAACGGTGCGCCCATCACACCGACCAACATCGCGCATCGTGGTGGCCCGGTGAATCCGACGGCCGCCGCACTCGTGGCGCGCTTCGGCGCGGCCGTCGTGCGGACCGAGGTCACGTGGGGCGAGACCACGGTGTTCGTCACGAACGAGGCGCTGCATGGCATCGTGCGCTGGCTGCACGATGAGCCCAGCGAGCGCTACGACTATCTGGTCGATGTCACGGCGGTCGAGTACCGTGACGCCGATCGGCCCATTGAAGTCGTGTGGCACCTGCGCGCGCTGGCCCACCGCCGCTTCCTGCGACTCAAGGTCGAACTCGTGAAGCGCACACAGATGTCCGTGGCGTCCATCATGGACATCTACAGCGGCGCCGATTGGCTCGAGCGCGAGTGCTACGACATGTTCGGCATTCGCTTTGAGGGGCATCCCGATCTGCGGCGTCTGCTGATGTGGGAGACGTACACGGAAGGCCATCCGCTCCGCAAAGACTTTCCGTTGCGTGGCCGGTTCAGTCGCGCCGAACAGTTGAAGCAGGCGCTCGCGGCCGATCCCGAAGCACGCTATTCCATGGAAGAGTTGTCGATCGCTGATGCATTCGATTCGCTGCCGAAAGACATGAAGCGCCGTCTCGCCGAACGTGCCGAACGGCACGACGTGAACGACGCGACGGACGTGACGGACGTCAACGACGAGGTGGGCGAATGAGCTCACGTCGCACGATCGAAGTCGCGCTCGGCACCAGTGGACTCGACGCGAACGGGATGCCGCTGCGCGCGCCGCTCGTCGCGCAGGGCGGCAAGGCGGTCGCGCTCGACGCGCCGGTGATGGTCCCGGAGCCCGAGATGAGCTCCGATCATATGCTGATCAACATCGGCCCGCAGCACCCGGCCACGCATGGCGTGCTGCGTCTCGTCCTCGAACTCGACGGCGAAACGGTAGTGCGCTGCATTCCGCACATCGGCTACCTGCATTGCGGCTTCGAGAAGATCGGCGAGTATCGTCAGTACAACCAGATCATCCCGTGGACCGATCGCGAGGACTACCTCAACTCGCCGGGGAACAACGTCGCCTTCGTGCTGGGCGCCGAGCGACTCTTCGGCGTGGGCATGACCGACCGCTGCAAGGTGCTGCGCGTCATGCTCATGGAGCTGTCGCGCATCATTTCGCACTAGTTGTGGCTCGGCACGACGTCGGTTGATCTTGGAGCCTTCACGCCGTTCCTGTGGCTGTATCAGGAACGCGAGAACGTGTACAACCTGCTCGAAGGTTGGGTCGGCGCGCGCCTCACGACCACTGCGACGCGCGTCGGCGGTATGGCGGCCGACATCCCCGACGGCTGGCTCGACGGATTGCGCGCGTTTCTCCGCGGCTTCCCGAAGACGCTGGAAGAATCGGTACGCATGCTCGAGACCAATGCCATCTGGGCCGGGCGGACGGTCGGCCTGGGCGCGATGAGCGCGCAGGAAGCGGTGAACGCCGGTCTGTCCGGTCCGATGCTTCGCGCCTCGGGCGTCGCGTACGATGTCCGCAAGGACTTCCCGTATCTCGACTACGAGACCTACGACTTCGACGTCGTGGTCGGTACGGCCGGTGACGTATACGATCGCTTCCTGGTCCGCGTGGAAGAGATGCGGCAGAGTGTGCGCATTCTCGAGCAGGCGTTGCAGCGATTGCCCGACGGACCCGTGAACATCAACGATCCTCGGCTCATTCTGCCGCCCAAGCACAAGGCGACGAGTGAGATGGAATCGATGATCCACCACTTCAAGCTCGTGATGGAAGGCCCGCGTCCGCCTGCCGGCGAATGCTACGTGCCGGTGGAGAGCCCGAAGGGCGAAAAGGGTTACTACATGGTCAGCGACGGCACGTCGAAGCCCGTGCGCTGGCGCATTCGCCCGCCCTCGTTCG
>CANGXK010000185.1 GCA_947457715.1 Gemmatimonadota bacterium | reverse complement strand
AGCGCAGGCCACGGCCGCGTTCCGCGTCCGTCCACGTATGCCCGTTGGCCGGGCGCGGCGGACCGAGTGCGGCGTCGCAATCGAGAATGGCCTGATCGAGACGATCGAGGATCCACTGATCGGCGGCGGTGAGCCGCTCCGGCGCAATCGACGACAGTGGTTGCAGCGGTTCGGTGCCCACGCGCGACAGCAGGAAGCGTCCGATGTTCCAGAGCTTCGTGCAGAAGTTGCGCCCGGGGGCGAACGACTTCTCGAGATCGTTGGGGTCGAGCATGACATCGACGCCGAGACCGAGGCCGGCCGTCATCGTCCAGCGCAGCGCATCGGCGCCGTACAGCTTCACGACGTCGAGCGGATCGATGCCGTTGCCCAGCGACTTCGACATCTTCTTGTGCTGCATGTCGCGCACCGTGCCATGCAGATACACGGTGTGGAACGGCGTCTGGTCGAGGAACCAGCACCCCGACATCACCATGCGCGACACCCAGAAGAACAGGATCTCCGGCGCCGTGACCAGCACGTCGCCCGGATAGAACGCCTTCAGGTCGGGCGTTTCGTCGGGCCAGCCGAGCGTGGAGAAGGGCCACAGCCACGACGAGAACCAGGTGTCGAGCACGTCTTCGTCCTGACGCACCGTGCCATGGCACGACGGGCACGCGGTCACATCGGTGCGCGACACGATCGGTTCCTGCGAGCAGGCCGGGTTGTCGCAGTACCACACCGGCACGCGATGACCCCACCAGATCTGCCGCGAGATGTTCCAGTCGCGAATGCCTTCCAGCCAGTTCACATACACGGCTTCCCAGCGGTCGGGCAGAATGCGCAGCTGACCGCCACGCAATACGTCGAGCGCCTTATCGGCGAGCGGACGCATGCGCACGAACCACTGATCGGACAGGCGCGGCTCCACCACGGTGTCGCAGCGATAGCAATGACGCACCGCGTGCGCGTGCGGCTCGATCTTGACCAACGCGCCCGCCGATTCGAGCATAGCCACGATGGCGGTGCGGGCCTCGGCACGATCCAGCCCGGACAGTGCGGCGGGCACACGGCCGGCGGCGTCTTCCACTTCACGCACGATGCCTTCGGCATCGATCACGACGGGCATCGCCAAGCCATGGCGCTTGCCCACCTCGAAGTCGTTCGCGTCGTGCGCGGGCGTGATCTTCACGGCACCGGTGCCGAACGCGGCGTCGGTGTACGTATCGGCAATGATCGGAATGCGCATGCCGTTGATCGGCAGCACGACCTCTTTCCCGATGATCGCGAGATAGCGCTCGTCGTCGGGGTTCACGGCCACGGCCACGTCGCCGAGCATCGTTTCCGGGCGCGTGGTGGCCACGGTGATCGACTGCGTCTGGTCGTCGGCGAGCGTGTACTTGAGGTGGTAGAGCTTGCCCGTCGTGTCCGTGAACTCCGCTTCTTCATCCGACAGGGAGGTGCCGCAGCGCGGGCACCAGTGGATGACGCGGTGTCCCTTGTACACGAGGCCGTCTTCGTGCAGGCGCACGAACGCTTCGCGCACCGACTTCGAGAGGGCAGGGGAGAATGTGTAGGCGGTGCGCGACCAGTCGGCGCTCGATCCGATCGCCTTGAGCTGATTCAGGATCTCGCCGCCCGTGTGCTCCACGAACTCGGCCACCTTCTCCACGAACGGGCCACGGCCCACATCGAAGCGCGTCTGCCCGTTGGCGGCGAGCTGCTTTTCGACCACGTTTTGCGTGGCGATGCCGGCATGGTCGGTGCCCGGCAGCCAGAGTGCTTCATCGCCGGCCATGCGGCGCCAGCGGATGAGCACGTCCTGCACGGTGTTGTTGAGGCCATGCCCCATGTGCAGCACCGCCGTCACATTGGGCGGCGGGATCACGATCACGAACGGCTCGCGCGTGGCGGCGCGTTCGGCATCAGCGGTGAACACCCCGTGCTCGGTCCACCGGGCGTACCAGGTGGACTCCGTGGCGGCAGCGTCGTAGGTCGTGGGCAGCGGATTCGTGTCGGGCGCAGTCATGGCCCAAGATAACACGGGTGAGCGGGCGACTGGCCCACCCGTCTGGGCTACCCCGGACGGCCACCGCGCGTGGTGGCCGCGCGCGGTGGCCGCGAGCGGTTACCGCCGGTGCGGTGTCTGGTACTGTGCCGTGCGGTGGCTCTGGATCGCGCCCGGTCCGCGGACGGCCAGATGATCGACCACCGCGGTCACCCCGGGAACCCCCCGGGCGAGGGTCAGGGCGTGCGCGATCTCGCCCGTGCTGTCCACCCAGCCGGTGAGCTCGATGGTTCCCGAACCCACCGCGCCAATGTCGATGGCGCGGGCCTCCAGCACCGGGTCATTGCGGAAGGCCTCGAGGACGCGCGATTCGAGCTCCTCGTGGGTAGGGACCGATGGGCCGATCGGAATCACCGCGATGTCGGCCAGCGGGGCGCGGGCGCGATGCGCCGCCGCCGCTGGGGCGACCGCGAGCTCCGGTTCCATGGACCGCGTGCGCCGGTCGCGCATGCGATCCCGAAGGCGCTCGCGCGTGGACAGGCGGTCGGGCATGGCCTCCGGCGTTGCCCCCTGATGCTCACCGCGGTGACGGACGTGCATGTGAGCAATGGACTCACCGGACAGCTCGGAATCGTCGTCGGCGAGCTCGTCGAACGCATCCGTGCGGCGCTCGTCGCCACGCCAGCCTTCTGGCCCGGGCTCTCGGCGGCTGCCACGGCCACCACGGCGGAGCAGACCATCCCACCCGCCGACGCGGTCGGCCACGAGCATACCGAGGGCAACGCCAGCGACCGCACCGAGCGCCACCAGCAGCACCGACGACGTCCGCGTGGGACGCTTCCTGAATCGGGATTGTGCCATCATGCCACCTCCGTGACCCGACACCAGCCGCTGCGATCGACGACGAGGATCGCAACTGATCTTGGCGTGACTCCTTGTGCAAGGATAACTTGAACGTCCTCGCTCAGCGAGGGCGTTCACCCTCTCTGCCCGCTCCTGATGACTGCCGGTTTGCAATCTGCTGCTGACGCTGCTGCCAACGCGCACATCGTCCTGACCCTTCCTGATGGTTCCACCCGCGAGGTTCCGCCCGGGACGCTGGCGCGCGACGTGGTGGGCTCGATCGGGGCACGCCTGCTGCAGGCGTCGCTGGCGGTGGCCGTGGATGGAGAGGTGCTCGACCTCATGACCCCACTGCGGGCGTCGGGTTCCTTTGTGGTGATCACGGAGAAGGACCCGCGTGCGGTGCAGGTGCTGCGTCACTCCGGCGCCCATATTTTGGCCACCGCGGTGCGCCGTTTGCGCCCGGATGCCAAGATCGGCTTCGGTCCGGCCATCGACGACGGCTTCTACTACGACTTCGAAGTCGAGAAGCCGTTCACGCCCGACGATCTCGCCGCGTTCGAAGCCGAGATGAAGAAGGTCGTGGCCGAGAAGTACCCGTTCGTGCGCGAGGAAGTGTCGCTCACCGAGGCGCGCGTGCGCTTCGCCGACGATCCGCTCAAGCTCGAGCGCCTCGACGATTTCGAGGGCAGCGACGAGGTCATCAGCACGTACACCGACGGCCCGTTCATCGACCTGTGCCGCGGCCCGCACGTCCCGGACACATCGTACCTCAAGCACTTCAAGCTGCTCACCACCGCCGGGGCCTACTGGCGCGGCGACGTGAAGCGGCAGATGCTGCAGCGCATTTATGCCACGGCCTTCTTCAAGAAGGACGACCTCGAGCAGCACCTGCACAATCTCGAGGAGGCCAAGAAGCGCGACCATCGCGTGCTCGGCAAGGCGCTCGACCTGTTTCAGCTGTTCCCCGTCGCGCCCGGCGCCGTGTTCTGGACGCCCAAGGGCACCACGTTGTACAACACCCTCGAAGCCTTCGTGCGCGAGCGTCAGCAGGAAGCGTTCAAGGAAATCAAGACGCCGCTGCTGTACAACAAGGCGCTGTGGGAGCAGTCGGGACACTGGGGCAAGTACAAGGAAAACATGTTCCTCGTCCTCGACAGCGAGACGGGCGAGCATGACATGTCGCTCAAGCCGATGAACTGCCCGTCGCACCATTTGTACTTCGCGTCGAGCAAGCATTCGTATCGCGATCTGCCCATGCGCTACGTCACGTTCGACGTGCTGCACCGCAACGAGCTCTCGGGCGCGCTGTCGGGGCTCACGCGCGTGCGGCAGTTCGCGCAGGACGACTGTCACGTGTACCTGCGTGAAGATCAGATCGCCGACGAGGTGAAGTTTCTCATGGACTTCATTCTCGCCTACTACGACACGTTCGGGCTCACCGCGAAGCTCAAGTTCGCGACGCGTCCTGAGCAGCGCATCGGATCCGACGAGCTGTGGGATCGCGCGGAAGCCGCGCTGCGGGCCGCGCTCGACAGCACAGGCCGCCCGTACGAGATGAAGGAAGGCGACGGCGCGTTCTACGGCCCGAAGATCGACTTCGACGTCACGGACAGCATCGGGCGCGCCTGGCAGCTTGGCACGATTCAGCTTGACTACAACGCGCCAGAGCGCTTCGACCTGACGTACACGGGTGACGACAACGTGCCGCATCGTCCGGTGGTGATCCACCGCGCCGTGAGCGGATCGTTCGAGCGGTTCATCGCCATCCTGATCGAGCACTTCGCCGGCGTCTTCCCGGTGTGGCTCTCGCCCGAGCAGGTGCGCGTGATCCCGATCGCGATCGACTATAACGAACATGCGGAAGCGTTGGTGGCCCGCATGAAGGCGGCCGGTATCCGCGCCACACTCGACGCGCGCAACGAAACGCTCAACTACCGCGTGCGTGAAGGCGAAGTGAACAAGGTGCCGTACATGTGCGTGATCGGCCGCCGTGAAGCCGACGAGAACACCGTCGCCCTGCGGTCGCGCGGTGCCGGGAAGAAGCAGGACATCATGTCGTCCGATGCGTTCATCGCGCGCGTGCTGCACGAAATTGCCGATCGCACGCTGGCGATCCCGGCAGACGTGCTGGCCGCCGTGCCGACGGAACAGCCGGAGGCGACCACGTGACCCCCGAGGCGCTGCTCGACCTGTTCGTGCTGGCGCCTGTCGGCCTCGTGGAGGTGGACGAAGACGGGCGCGTCGAGGTTGCCAATCTGGCGGCTCGGACGCTGCTCATGCCGTTCACACACGCGGGCTCGCTCGAGGATCTGTTCGTGGCGCTGGGGGCGGTCGCTCCCGACCTCGCGGCGCGCGTGCGTGGGTTCGCCGCGCCGCGCGGTGTGATCATCGACGCGCTCGAACTGCTCGCGCCCAATGCACAACGCGGGGTCCATCTTTCGTTGGTGAAGGTGGCGCCGGGCCGCATCGTTGCGGTCGTGAACGACGCCGGTGCGCTGGCCACGGCCCGCGGGCAGTTGTCGCGCGCCGATCAGCGGCTGCGCGCGGTCGAAGGCGCGGTGCGCGATTACGCCATTTTCACGGTCGATGCCGACGGCCTGGTCGACTCGTGGAGTGAACCGGCGGAGCGAGTGTATCAGTGGCCCGCGGCGGCGGTGGTGGGCCAGCCCATGACCCTGCTGTCGCCCCCGGGGAGTGGCGGCGACGCGTATCTGCGGGACACGCTGGCGCTCGCGGCCCGCAATGGTCGGTGCGAAGAAGAAGGCCATCGGCAGCGGCAGGACGGCTCGTTGTTCTGGGCCTGCACCGTCGTGACGGCGCTCCGCGCGACCGATGGCGCCGCGATCGGCTTCTCCGTGGTGACGCACGATGTCT
>CANGXK010000184.1 GCA_947457715.1 Gemmatimonadota bacterium | reverse complement strand
CTGGTACAAGGGCAGACGGCTGTGGCGACGGTGAACGGTCTCGATCAGCTGAATCGACCCATCGCAACAAGCGGCGCGACGTGGGCCAGCTCGTCGCCCGCCATTGCGACGGTAGACGCCGTCGGCACCATCCGTGCCGTGGCTCCGGGATCGACGACGGTCACCGCCTCCATTGGCACGATTTCGGCCTCGCGCTCGATCAGCGTATCTGCGCCGCCGGCCATCCGCCTCACGGAAGTGGAGTCGAACGGTGGCACGCCCGGCGATTGGGCGGAGCTGTTCAACCCGACGTCGGCCGCGGTCGATATCTCGGGTTGGAGCTTCAAGGACAACGACAATTCGCGCACGTTCGCGTTCCCCGCCGGCACCAGCATTCCTGCCGGTGGCTACTACGTGGTGGAGGAGGCGGCGTTCGGTTTCGGCCTGGGCGCGGCCGACGAAGCGCGGCTGTTCAGCCAGTACGGCGTGCTGGTGGACAGTTACGCGTGGACGGCCCACGCTCTGACCACGTACGGACGTTGCCCAGGCACGACGGGAGGGTTTGCCACGACCGCCGAGTCGACAAAAGGGGCGGCCAACGATTGTCGCGTGTTGGTGGTTGTGAATGAAGTCGAGTCGAACGGTGGGACGCCGGGCGATTGGATCGAGTTGTATAATCGGGGTACGACCGCCGTGGATATTTCCGGGTTCGTGGTCAAGGACAACGATGATTCGCGTACGACGACCCTTCCGGCCGGCACCACGATCGCAGCCGGTGGATTCCTCGTGATCGAGGAAGCGCAGCTTGGATTCGGACTCGGTGCCGCCGATGCGGCGCGTCTGTTCGATCCGGCTGGGGTGCTGGTGGATGCGTACACCTGGACGGCGCACGCCACGACGACATACGGGCGCTGCCCGGATGGCACCGGTCCCTTCTCGACGGCCGCATTCTCGACCAAGTCGGCGGCGAATGATTGTCGCTCGGCGATTCGCATCAACGAAGTCGAATCGAACGGCGGCACGCCGGGAGACTGGATCGAGCTGTACAACGCCGGTGCCAGTACGGTGGACCTGTCGAACTTCCTCGTGAAGGACAACGACGACACGCGGACCACGCGTCTGCCCGCCGGCGCGACGATTGCGGCCGGCGGCTACTACGTGATCGACGAGGCCGCGCTTGGCTTCGGGCTGGGCGCGGGGGATGCGGCGCGCATTTTCGACGCCGCGGGCACGCTGCTCGATGCCTACACCTGGACGGCGCATGCCGCGGTCACCTACGGTCGCTGCCCGAACGGTACGGGCGCCTTCGCTGACGCCACGGCATCCACGAAGGGGGCCGCCAACAGCTGCGCGCCGGTGACCGGACCGACCACGTCCCCGTGGCCGGGCAGCGATGACGTGCAGACCGTCGACGGCACGGCCGTCTTCGGCGGCAATCTGAGTGGCCTCACCTATGAAGCCGCGGGCAACGGCCAGCCTGCGGTGTTGTGGGCGGCGCGCAATGGTCCGGGATCCATCTTCCGCCTGATCTTCAGCGGCGGGATCTGGACGCCGGATGCCAGCAATGGCTGGAGCGCTGGGAAGCTGCTGCGCTTTCCGGACGGCCTCGGCGAGCCTGATTCGGAGGGCCTTACCATCGTGGCCGGTGCGTCGAGCGGCGGCGTGTATGTCGCGTCCGAGCGCAACACCAGCGTGAGCTCGGTGAGCCGGAACAGCATTCTGCGCTTCGACGCGTCTGCCGCGGGCAGTACGCTCACGGCGACACACGAATGGAATCTCACGGCCGATCTGCCGATCGTCGGGGCCAACCTCGGCATCGAGGCGATCACCTGGATTCCGGACAGCATGCTCGTGGCGAATGGATTCTACGATGAGTCGAAGGGCCGGGCCTATGCGCCAGCGGACTATGCAAGCCACGGCACCGGCATCTTTTTCGTGGGCGTCGAGGCCAACGGCATCATCTACGCCTACGCGTTGAACCATGCCACGAACAGCGCGACCCGGGTGGCCACGATCGTGACCGGCTTCCCGGGTGTCATGGGTATGGAGTACGATCGGGACACCGGGTACCTGTGGGCCACGTGCGATGATGGCTGCGGCAACACGGCCGGCGTGCTGCAGATCGACGTGGCGGCGGGCTCGCCGACCCGTGGACGCTTCCTCGCGCCGCAGCGGTATGCGCGACCGACGACCATGCCGAACATCAACAACGAAGGCTTTGCCTTCGCCCCGCAGTCGGCGTGCACCGCTGGGCGGAAGTCGGTGTTCTGGGCGGATGACAGCGAAACGGCGGGACATGCGATTCGTGCGGCGTCGATTCCCTGTGCGGCGTTCACGCCCAAGGCGCCGGCGAGTCGCGCGGGCGCCACGTATCGGCGGTAACACTCGGCGTGCGGCGGCGGGGACCCGCCGTCGGCCACCACGGTGTCCCAGATTGTTCGCATGGGTGCGACCGTTCACCTGCGCCGAAGTGGGCACGGGTGGCGGATCCGCCGTACGCATGCTGGGGACCGTTGGTAATCGTTGTGCGGGAGGGCTAGGTTTACCGAGACGGGGTTGCGATCGAGTTCGTTTCGGCGCACCACTCGGAACGGTCGCTGATGGCGTTGGCCACGGGTGATCTCGACGGGTGCCCGGGTTTTGCTCGGTCGGCTTCCTGTCAGGGGTCATGCAGTGGGTGCCGGTCCGTCTCGTCGCGGGCATGTCCGATCTGCCGCGCGATTCCTGCACTCACATTTGGTATCGTCGTGCGATGTGGATTGGACACGTTCGGGTCGTCGGTGATCGAGGGCATGCGCACCAGTCAGGACGGCCTGACGCGATGCCTGGCGAGCCGCATGCGGGCGCGGCGCGCCGTGAAACGCTCGGCAAGCGAGACTCTGCGTCTGCCGATGCCGACGCTGGTGCGTTCGCTGACGTCGGGAGCGCTTGAGGCGGTCATGGTGTCGGAGTTGACGATCTCGCGGGTGGCTGACGTGGGGCTCGAACTCTCGGCACTGATCCGCCGGATCGCGTCGCGTGCGGTGCCGTGGCCGATGGAGGCGTGCGTCTGATGACGTCGCTGATGCGCATGTTCCCGCGAGGCGATCGCCCGCCGTACGCGGAAGATCTGCTCGACGATCCGTCGGGAAGGGGTACGGCGAAGAGCGGGCGCACCGCATCGGCCTGGCGCGAAGGCCGCGCGCTGATGCGTCGTCATCGCGGACATGTGGCGCTCGGCATCGTACTCACGTTGGTGAGCCGAATGGCCGGTCTCGTCCTGCCCGCGTCCTCGAAGTACTTCATCGACCACGTGATGGTCGAGGCGCGGCGTGACTTACTGTGGCCGTTGGCCGGCGCGGTGCTCGTGGCGACGGTCGTTCAGGCGCTTGTGGGCTACGTGCTGTCGCGGGTGCTGGAGGAGGCCGCGCAACGGGCTGTAGCTGATTCACGGCGGCGGCTCGCGGCGCATGTGCTGCGCCTGCCGATTTCACGCTTCGATTCGACGCAGACCGGCGCGCTGATGTCGCGCATCATGAGCGACCCGGAAGGTATTCGCAATCTGCTGGGCTCTGGCTTCGTGCAACTGCTTGGCGGGCTGGTGACCGCGAGCGCCGCGCTTGGTGTGCTGATTTGGATCGACTGGCGGATGACGGCAATGCTGCTGCTGTTTCTCGCGTCGATCGGCGGCGGTATTGCCTACGCTTTTTCGACACTGCGCCCGGTTAATCGCGCACGCAGTGAGCTGTTCGCCCGCATCACGGGGCGGCTCGGCGAGTCGCTGGGCGGCATTCGCGTGGTGAAGGCCTACGTGGCGGAGCGCCGCGAGGATCTCGTGTTTGCGCGTGGGGTGCATCAGATTTTGCGTCTGGTCATGGTCACGGCGTCCGGGTGGGCAACGGTCGGCGCACTCACCACGCTGGCGATCGGCGGGATCGGCGCGACGCTCATCCTCCTGGGCGGCAGTGCCGTGCTCAGTGGCACGCGCACGCTGGGGGATCTCGCGATGTACGCGCTGTTCTCTGGGCTGGTGGTGGCGCCGCTGATCCAGATTGCGCAACTGGGGACGCAGCTCTCTGATGCATTGGCCGGTCTCGAGCGCTCGCGGGATCTGTTAGATCAGGCCACCGAAGAGGGCTGGGATGCGTCGCTGCCGAAGGCACCGCGATTGCATGGGGCGGTGCAGTTCGAGCAGGTGGGTTTCGCATACCGTGAGGGCAACCCCGTGCTTCGCGACGTGTCGTTTGCGGTGCCGGCTGGCTCGACCACGGCGTTCGTCGGCACCAGCGGATCGGGCAAGAGTACGATGCTGGGCCTACTCGCTGCCTTTCACCGTCCATCGAGCGGACGTATCGTGGTCGACGGCGTCGACCTCGCGACGGTCGATCTGCACTCGTATCGTGCGCAATTGGGCCTCGTGCTGCAGGATACGTTTCTCTTCGACGGCACGATCGCCGACAACATCCGCTTCGCTCGCCCCGATGCCCCGGTCGACGACGTGCGGCGCGTGGCGCAGGTTGCGCACTGTGACGAATTCATTCGCGACATGCCTCAGGGCTACGACACGGTCGTCGGCGAGCGCGGTATGCAACTCTCCGGCGGGCAGCGGCAGCGGGTGGCCATTGCGCGCGCGCTGCTGGCAGATCCCACGATCCTGCTGCTTGACGAGGCAACATCGAGTCTCGACAGCCAGAGCGAAGCGCTGATTCAGCAGGGGCTCGATGCCCTCCGATGCGGCCGGACGACGTTCGTGATCGCCCACCGACTCTCCACGATTCTGAGTGCCGATCAAATCTTCGTGCTCGATCACGGCGAGATCGTGGAGCGGGGCACGCACGAGAGTCTGCTGGCGTGCGGCGGCCGCTATGCGCGCCTGTACCAGCCGCAGGAGCGTGCCGCACGCAACCGGTACGTGAATCCCGGTGAAGAACTGCCGGCGCTGTCGTGATTCTCACGCCATGAATAGCGGCACCCGCTCGGATGTGGCGCATTGGGACGACGTCGGCGTCAAGTTCGCTCAGCATGACCCGTCGCTGACGTGGCGCGCCTATATGCAAGCGGTCTATCGCGATCTGATCCAGCGATGGCTGGTGTCGGCCGCCCCCGGCGCAGCGGCGACGTCCGGCGTGACGCTCAAGACGGACTTATTCGAGGAAGCGGTGACGCCGCACCATCTGTTCGATGCGCTCGGTCCGCAGGGAATCGGCCTCGACATCTCGAGGGCGGTGGTGCGTGCCGCGTCACAGCGGCTCGCGTCACAACGAATCGCGTCGACGCGGATGGCGCCGCCCGTGCTGGTGGCTGACCTGCGTCAGCTGCCCTTGGCCGGCGGTTCGCTCGATCGCGTGTTGTCGGGATCGTCGCTCGACCACTTCACACACAAGCGGGACATCGCGGTGGCACTGGCGGAGCTCGCGCGCTGTCTGGCGCCGGGTGGCTGTCTCGTGGCGACCTTCGATAATCCGCACAACCCGATCGTGTGGCTCCGTAATGCGCTGCCCTTTCGCCTGCTCGCGAGCATCGGACTCGTGCCGTACTTCGTCGGCGCGACGTACAGTCGTGACGACATCACGCGGGAGTTTGCGGCGCTGGGACTGCGGATCACCGAGCTGTCGGCGGTGGCACATGTGCCGCGTGCGCCGGCCATCTGGGTGGGTGCGGCCGTCGAGCGATGGGGACATCGCGCGGTGTCGCACGCACTGTTCCGGGCGTTCCGGGCGTGGGATGCGCTGGAATCGACGCCGCTGCGCTTCCGTACCGGCT
>CANGXK010000183.1 GCA_947457715.1 Gemmatimonadota bacterium | reverse complement strand
CGATGCCATTGCTGCGCGCTGCTGCGCATGTGACGACTTCAACCAGCGATCCCCGGACTATGGAGCCCCGGACACGTACCAGTGGTCAAGATCGAGATACTGGTCGGCCGGCACGGGATTCCGGCCACCGCCGTAGGTGGGATTGAAATACATCTCTTCGAAGCGAGGCGTCGTGCCCGCAGCGAAGTACCCCATGTCGTTCGCGCTCTGCATCAGCGCACCGTCCACCCAGATCCGCACCTGTCCGTTGTACACGCCAGCGGTGTTGGCCACGATGAGGATTTCCATCTCATGCCAGACCCCCTTCGTCAGTGGCTGCGCCACGAAGTGATTCGGCCCACTGGGTGTCCCGAACCCGAAGGTGCTCTGCATGCTCACGGCCGGAAGGAACTGCCCTCCTTCCGTCAGGTTCACGTAGTGATTATTCCCCTGCTGCTGGCTGAAGAAGAAGAACTTGGTGCCCGTGTTGCCATTGTCGGTCCAGTTCGACGAGAGACGGAAACGGACTCGTACGTAAAGGCGGGACTTCGTGCCCGAGGACGAGAACCCGTATCCGGCACGGAAGGCGTTCGGGTAGTCGGCGCCACCGGCCGTTCCGGCTGGGAAGGTGGCTCGCAGAAAGTCCGGCACCGACGTCTCGCTCCGCACCGAAAGCGCCGACGTTCCAAAGTACTGCTGGAATCCGAAGACGTCGGTGGCCGGGCTCTTGGGCGGCAGCGTGCCCATCGGGTTCGAGTAGATCACCGTAAATCCCGCAGGCTGGTTCGGCCCAGCGCCGACAGTGGTTGCTGGCGGGGTGACCACGCCAGTGGAACCATCGATGACAACGACCGTGGCCGTGTCCTTCAGCGTACCGCCGGTGTGCGCCACGATCACGCGATAGGTGCCGGCAGCCGTGGGAGCAGAATACAGCCCAGTTGCCGATACCGTACCACCCGTCGCCGAATACGAGAGCGGCGGAAGCGTAGTCGCTCCAGTGCTCCAGTTTGCCGCAGTGCTGAACTGCTGCGCTGCACCAGGTGCCACACTGACCGACTCCGGGCTGATCTTCAGGCTCGTCAGTTGTGCCGTGGGTGTCGTCGGCAACGCTACCACGACCGTGGCCGTATCCGCCCGGTCACAGCCACAGTTGGCAATCACCATGAACGTGCCAGCAAGCTGACCGGCCGTATAGAGACCGCTGCTGGAGATAGTGCCTCCCGTTGCCGAGTACGTGACGCTCACAGCCCGAGTGGCCAAGTCCGACCACCTCGCTGTCGTAGAAAACTGTCGCGTCTGCGCTGGTGCAAGAGTCGCACCGGTCTTCGGGGAAATCGCCAATGCCGTGACTGTTGGCGTTTGCGTCGATCCGGTCACCGTGAGATAGCGACCGTTGGTCACTCCATCTATGGTCGCTAGCGCAACGGCCGAGCCAGGCGCCACTCCCGTGACCACCCCGGTGGCACTGATGGTGAAAGCCGAGCCATCCGAGACGCTCCACGTCGCCGTTCGCCCCGGAATCCAGTTGCCTGCGCTATCTCGCGGGGTCGCCGACAAGGTCATCGAACTGCCCACTTCCATCGATGGCGACGGAGCGGTGATATCGACCGAGGCAACCACCGCGGCCGTCTGCGTGGTGGCGCTGACTACCCTGATTGTAAAGGTGCTCCGACGGCCGTTACTGCCGAGCGCGGTTACGGTCGCCGTGCCTACGGCGCGCCCGGTACTCGTCCCAGTGGAAGTCACCGAGACCACGCTCGTATTGCTGCTGCTCCACCAGACCGTGCGGCTGAGCCGCACAAGGGTGCTGGCACGAAGTGTCACACTTTCGCCGACCTTCAGCTGCGTGCTGCCGTCGGCAAGAACGACGGCGTAGCTCGCAGTGGCTCCGCCTGCTTCAGACGGATTCAGCATGTCCGTCGGGCTGACCGGGCCATCCTGACTGCACGCGGTCAAAACAACTACTGTCGCGGCGAAAACCAACCGCTGCATCCTGGGGTGCATATGGGCCTCCAACGGGTCCAATCGCGTTCGGGAGCCCGGCTGGCATGGCGAACACCGGTCGGTGTGCGCTGTAGCCCCGCAGCTTTGCGTCCCACGCTTTCGCGTGGTTTGCCTTTGTCGTTCCCAGAGTCAGTACTTGCGGTATCAACACGCGGGATCAATAACGCTTGCAGACTCATCTTTTAGACGACAACTGCAATGGAGGGTAACGGCGTTTTTCATTGGGGAATGTGATACAAATCGCTATTCCAGCATTTCTCTATCACTCTACTGTGTGCCACATCACACTGTCGAGTCAGGTACCGCGAGAGAAACGATTATTGGTGCGCTAGAACACAAAACCCTGCTCGCTGGACACCGGTGCGACACGACCATTGGCGCTCAACGATCGATCAGCGCAAGCCATCGCCGCACGTGCGCGACGATTTGCTGAAAGGCCGCACGCGTCGCGTCATCTCCACGCGCATACGGATCCTCAACGCTGCGATCGGCCAACGTATCATCCGCACCGTCGCCCACGAGAAATACGCGCTCGGCATGCGTCGCATACCGCGCGATCACGTTCGCCTCGTTCGCGCGATCCATGCACACGATCACGTCGTGGGCGCCAAGCGTTACGCGGTCGAGCGGAAGCGCCGTATGCGCATCGAGCGGTACGCCGAACTCCGGCGAGACCCGCACCGCCGAATCCTGCGCTGCGCGACCGACCGTGGCGTTCGTACCCGCCCCGAGGATGCGCGGAGCGATTTCAGGCGCCAACTGTCGCAGGTAGGCCACCGCGAACGCACTGCGCATGATGTTGCCGTGGCACACGATGATCAAACGCGCCGGCGCCGCCGGGGCGGCGCGCGCCAGCCGGACGCGACGGGCACCGCTCGATTCGAGCAGACGGCCGACCGCCGCTTTGCGGGCCGGTCCGTTCAGGTTCCGCAGCAGCGAAGCCACTCGCCGGGCCGAGCGAAGCCGATCGGGCCACGAATGCATTGTCGGTCTTCTCCGTCGGCGGCGGTCAGATGTGGGCGAGGGCGAGCGTCGTCGGTATGCTAAGGAGGACGTGCCACACGACAACCCCCACCGTCACGGTAGCGCCCCGACGTTGCCCGTTTTCGGCGCGACCCCCAGGTCGGCCACGACCGGCTGATGCTCCGACGGGTACCCGGAAAGCACCGTGACCTTCCGGACGGAGACAGCGTCGGAGACCAGCACGTGGTCGATCCGCACCTGATGACGTCCGGCGAACATGGTGTGTCCGAAGCCCCAGCCGACTTCACTGAAGGCGTTTCGGAGTGCGCCCCAATCTTTGCGCAGCGCGCGGCTTTCGGCCGGCAGATTGAAGTCTCCCACCACGACCTCGGCGGTCGATGCCCGCCGGTCGTGAATCCAGGTGGCCGTTGACCGGGATGCCCGGTAGCGCACCCGGATACTGCCGTCGAGGAGTGTGGGGTTTCCCCGGCGAGCGGCGGCGAGGGCATCGCGCGGCGACGGGAGATGCACGGCGCCCATGGAGACGGGCGTCCCATTCCAAATAAAGGAGAACCGAAGCGCACGACCCTCTTCGCGGGAGCCGCGTTCGGGCGCTTTCCTCACCAGCCTCCGCAGCGGGAGTCGGGACACGACGCAGAACTCGTCGTCCCGGTGTATCTCGTAGGAGTGTGGAACGGAGCGCACCCTCGCGACCCGCTGCAGGACGATACCAACCTCCGGTGAACAGCTCTGCAACACGACCACATCGGCGTCCCAGTCGATCAGATCCGCTACGATACGCGATGCCAGCGCCATCGAGCCGTCGGTGTTGTAGGTGACGACTCGCAACGACGGAGCATGCTCTGCCCCACGCCACGGAGCGTTCGGCACCGGCACCTCGAATCCGCTCACAAACAGGAGGGTGACCGCGGTGCCGGCCAGCGCGAACAGCACCGTACGACGTGAGGCGAGGACCGCGAGCGGCAGCAGGGGGATCCACGGACCGAGCAGCATCCAGCGCGGACCAAACAGGAACAGCATGCCGAGCGCCGTGCTGTCCCCCGCCGTGGCAATGGCCGCGGCAACAAACGCCATGCCCAAGCCGTAGGCGACCACAGCGACCGTGATGACCACACCCGTTCTACCGCTTCTCATTCTCGGTCACGCTCCTTAAATCCCAAGGGAATACTCCCCCTACACCTGATGGCGATGACTGCTTCCTCTCTTCCCGACCTTTCCCGCGCCCCCCTCACGTTGTTTTCCGAGGAGGAGGAGCTGTTCCGCGCCGCCGTGGCCGATCTGGCCGAAACGGAAGTCAAGCCGCGAGTGCGGGCAATGGAGGACGCTGGCAAGATCGACCCCGCACTGACCGCAAAGTTCGTGGAGCTGGGGTTAATGGGCATCGAACTGCCTGAAGACGTGGGGGGTGCCGGTGGATCGCTCATGATGGTCGCGATCGCGGTGGAAAAGCTCAGCAAAGTAGACGCGTCGGCAGCGATTCAGGTGGACGTCCAGAACACGCTCGTGAACTACCCGCTGTATCGCTACGGCAACGCCGAGCAGCGCGCGCGCATTTTGCCGCGTATGACGGCGGGCACGATCGGCGCCTACGCGCTGTCGGAGCCGGGTTCGGGTTCCGATGCGTTCGGATTGGCCACGCGCGCCGAGAAGGTGGACGGCGGCTGGACGCTGAACGGATCGAAAGCGTGGATCACGAATGGTGGTGAAGCCGATGTGTTCGTGGTGTTCGCGAACACGCGCCCGGACATGGGCTACAAGGGCATCACGGCGTTCATCGTGGAACGCGGCACGGCCGGCTTCGCGGTGGGCAAGAAGGAGCACAAGCTTGGCATCTGCGCCTCGAGCACGACGTCGCTGCACTTCGAGAACACCTTTGTGAGTGACGCGAACGTGCTGGGCGACGTGGGCATCGGCTACAAGATCGCGATCGAAACGCTGAACGAAGGCCGCATCGGGATCGGGGCGCAGATGATCGGCGTGGCGCAGGGTGCGCTCACGGCGGCAGTGGCGCACCTGAAAGAGCGCAAGCAGTTCGGCAAGGCACTCGCGGAATTCCAGGGCATTCAATTTCAGGTGGCGCAGGCCGCCACCGAACTCGAAGCCGCGCGACTCATGGTGTACAACGCGGCACGCTTGAAGGACGCGGGTCAGGACATCGCGCGTGAAGGGGCGATGGCGAAGTTGTACTCGTCGCAGATGGCCGAACGCGTGACGTCGCTATGCGTGGAGCTGTTCGGCGGCTACGGGTACACGCGCGAGTATCCGGTGGAGAAGTTCTATCGTGACGCGAAGATCGGCACGATCTACGAGGGAACGAGCAACATGCAGTTGCAGACGATCGCGAAGGCGGTGCTCAAGTAGGTGAAGGGTGCGTACGGAGTGGTGAGTCGACGTACGGAGTGGTGGGTTTGGCGGGGCATACTGGCGGCTGGCGTAGGGCTGGTGCTGCTGGCTACGCTGGCTCCGTCTGGCGCAACCGCCGCAGGCCAGATGCCACCTCGGTGGTGCCTGGCCTGCGGTGGTTTGTGGCTTACCGATGGCATCAGCAACGTGGTGTTGTTTGCGCCGTTTGGGTTGGCGTTGGGCGGACTGGGTGTGCGGTGGCGGGGAGTGCTGCTGCTGTCGGCTGGCTTCTCGCTGGGCGTGGAGTATTTGCAGTCGATCGGGGTGCCTCCGGCCCGGTCGGCGGCATGGGCGGATGTGGTGGCGAATGCGGCGGGGGGATTGGTGGGGGGGGGGTGCTGACGCGGCGCCGGTGG
>CANGXK010000182.1 GCA_947457715.1 Gemmatimonadota bacterium | reverse complement strand
TGGCGTCCGGCCTGTTCTTCGCGATCGCGGTGATTCGCATCGGACCCACGAAGTTCCGCGAGGAGCAGCTCAATCACGAGCATTCGAACATCCGCATCGGTGCGTGGTTCGACGTGTGCATGAAGTACCTCGTGCCGTTCGAGGCCATCGCCCTGATGGGCTGGTGGATGTGGCAGGTGCGCGGCGACGGGGCGCTCAATCCGTTCGGCATCGAGAATATCGGCACGATTCTGATGCAGTGGTCGATCGTGCTCGTGCTGCTCTTCCTGTTCAACGATCGCATTGCGAAGATCGCGCCGGTGGAAACCGCCGAGATGGACGCCGGTCGCATGCCGCCGAGCATCCCATGAGGTCTGTGAGGATGCTCGCGATGCTCACGAGCGCCGCCGTGCTCCTCGGCGGCGGCCCGCTCGGGGCGCAGTCGCGCCAACCGATCGGCCTGATCAACGGGGGCACCGTGTTGCTGGAGCCAAAAACGGTGACGCGCGACGGCGGCATCATCACCGCAGCGCTGCGCGTGCAGTTTCACAAGCCGACCAAAGTGCCGGGCGGCAGCTGGTACAGCTCGCGCACCCTGCTCATGATCGACTGCCGCAAGCAGGTCATCGCCGTGAAGGAGAACTGGTACTACAGCGACGCGAAAGGCGCGAAGGTGGCGCAGCACAAGGAAGTCGGAATTCCCGGCTACGCCACGCCGTTACCTGGCTCCATGCCGAAGGTCGCGCTCGATCATCTCTGTCGTTAGTAAGGCACCGAGGGCCGTCGCCGACCCACCCGCCTCGGGTGTGAGGATCGTGGCACCGTAGAACTTGGCGACGAGTCCGAACGTGCGCCGGATGCTCTTGAGATCGGCGAGATGGCCCACGATGACCACATTCGGCAGCTGCTGCGCGCGCGCGGCATTGATCGCGATCACGGCGATCACCTGCCCCACCATGTTCACCAGCGCGGCTGCCGTATCTTCGCGCGACGCGTCGACGTGATGCCGCGCCACGCGTCCGAAGTTCACCGCCGTCGTTTCCGGTGGCAGACTGCCGATGGCACCGCCCAGCACTTCGGCGATCGTGAGATTGTGGGTCGTATCCTTGCCCTCCTGCGCGAGCGCGTCGATCTCCTGCGGGTTCACCGTGCCGAGCAGCAGGCGCCCGAGCCCGACGAGCGTACCGCCGCCCACGCCGGTGCCCGTGACGTGGTGGGCGCCCGACATCGTGGCCGCCACGCACGCGGTTCCGGATCCCGCGCTGGTGACGAACGCCGACTCGAGATCGGCGAGCGCGAGGCCGCCGCGTGCGATCGCGCGCACTTCATCGACGCGGTGCAGCGTACGATCGTCGATCGACGCGGGCAGGAGCGCGCGATTGCCACCGGTCACGGCGATCCACTCGAGATCGCGCGGCCCGACACCGCCCGCCTCCAGCACGCGACGCACGCGCGCCGCATCGGGCTGCCCCTCCGTGGGCAGCGTCCAATGGCGTGTCGCGCGGCCGTCGCGGATGACGACGTCGGTATTGCTGGCCCCGAAGTCGATCGCGGCGGCAGGGCCCGGCGGGCCGTCGGTCACCACCGTCACTGCCCGGGGTGGTACGTGCGCTTCGCGTTCTTCTCGACGTCGTCGCGGTAGTAGTTCACCGTCTTGAACTGGCCCTTCGCATAGTCCTCGGCCTGGTTCATGAAATACGGCGACGAGGGATCACCGTTCACACCGCCGGCGAGCGACGTCTTCGCCACGATCCGCGGACCGAATTCGACGGCCGCGATGAAGCTGTTGCCCCGGTTGCCGTAGAGGCGCTTCGTGGTGCGCACGCCGTTCTGCGAGAACGCGGCCAGCGAGCCCCAGTTCGACGACGTGAACGCCACCGGGATACTCGGCTTCGCATCGTCGTAGACGGCGCTGATCCGTCCATCGAGACGCTGAAAGCGGTTGATCTCGCCCCAGGGCGTCTTCCAGGTGCCGAAATCGGTGGTGAGCTTGTCCGACGAGCGCGCGAGGGCGCCAAGCATCGCCGCATTGTCGCGGCTCGCATTGCGGTTGGTGCGGGAGACGCGCCCCATCTCCTCGCCGAACGCATTGGCCAGCGACATCGCGACGGACGACAGGCTGTAGCGATAGTCCCAGGTGCGCAGCGTCGTGATCTGCTCGGCGAGCTTGATACGCAGCGTGTCGGTTCCCGGCAGCGCGTCCCACGCCCCGACCAGCGGCGGCAGCGACTGCGCGAAGGCCGGCAGATAGCTGTCGTACGCCGCCGCGATCAGCTTGTCGACGGTGAAGTCCGTGCGCCCGTCGAGCACGCGGATCGCATGTACACCGCGCGCGTTCTCGTCCTGATACTGCGACATGTATTTCGGATAGTCGCCGATCTTCGGGCTGTTCGGGCCGGCCGCCGTGAAGGGCCAGTTGTTCGTGTTCATCAGCCAGCCCGTGGCTGGGTTGACCAGCATGATCGTCTCGTCGATCGCGTGGAGCCCCTGCCATTCGGTGTCCGGGATGCCGCCATCCACCGGGCGCGTGTAGTCGAACGTCGGATTGCGCTTGGGAATGAAGTCGCCGTTCACGAACGCGATAGTGCCGTTCGCATCGGCATACACGGTGTTGTTCGACGAATTGGTGCGCAGCTCCATCACCTTTTTGTAGCTTTCGAAGTCGCTCGTCTTGGTGCGGCCGAACGACTGCATGAGCGCCTTGATCGGCTCCTGCATGAGCCGCACGGCAACCCACTTGCCGTTATCGTTGCGGATGATCGGCCCATGATGGCTGAAGTACGCCGTGACCGTCTTGCGTTGCATCCCGGCTGGCGTGGTGTACGGCAGCACGATCACCTTGGCCGTCATTTCGCGCTCGCCGCCGGCATATTGATAGAACGCCTTGCCGCCGCGTTCCGTGACCGTGAGCTGGTACTCGTCGGCCACGTCACCACCACCGGTGGTGTGCATCCAGCCGTTCTTGTCGTTGAAGCCCTGATAGATGAAGAACTGTCCCCACGTGACGGCACCGTAGGCCTTGAGCCCTTCCTCGCTGGTCACGTGGATTTCCGGGCGGAAATAGTGGTCCGTGTGCGGATTGATCAGCAGGAGCGCATACCCGTTGGCGGTGTTCTTCGGCGCGATGGCGAAGCCGTTCGACCCGGTGGGCTCGCGCGGCTCCAGATCCGCTTCGAGTTCCTCGCGTGACGGACCGGCAGGCGTCATCCCCATGCGCGGCGCATAGAACTGCTCGATGGCACCGGCGTTCACGCCGGCGATGTCACCACCGATGCTCCCTTCAGTGAACGTGAGCGCCATCCACGGCTCGAACTTCGTGATCAGTCGCGGCTTCACCTGCGGGTGCGTGGCCAGGTAGTAATTGAGCCCGTCCGCGAACGCGACCATCAGCGTCTTGAGCCACGCGGGGCTCGCCGTGTACTGCCGCTTCATGTCGAGCGTGTCGATGAACAGCTTCATGCGCAGATCGCGCCAGAGCGCCCCCTCGCCATCCACCTCGGCGGTGCGACCCATCGCGGTGATGTAGTTCGTTTCCACGCGATTGAAGTCGTCTTCCGCCTGCGCGTACACCATGCCGAAGACGGCATCGGCGTCGGTCTTGCCGTACACGTGGGCGATCCCCCACTGGTCGCGCAGGATCGTGATGCGGCCGGCCTGCTTCTTCCACTTGGAAGGTTGCGCCGATGACACAATCGGCGCGAGGAGCAGTGTTGCCGCGAGGACGGAGCGGAGCATGATGCGCATGGGAGGGCCTACCGTGGTCGTCAGGTGGGAATTACAGGCGGTACACCGAGATGGCGCTGTCGTCGAAGATCTGCGTGTGCTGCGGCTTCACGATCGTGGGCAGCACGTGCACGCGCGCATGCTCGATCGCAAGAATCGTCGAGAACTTCTGCCGGTGCCAGCTCTCGATGAGCCGGTCCAGCATCTTCGACTCGTATGGGGGATCGGCGAAAGCGATGTCGAACTTCCCCGACGGCAGGGCGCCCGCGAACGGCAGGGCGTCTTTTTTGTACACGCGCGTCTTTTCACGCACGCCGAGGGCAGCGATGTTGGCCTTCAACGCATGCAGGCTCGAGGGACGGAACTCCACGAAGTCGACATACTTGCCGCCGCGCGAGAGCGCCTCGAGGCCGAGCGCGCCGGTGCCGGCGAACAGGTCGATGATGCGAGCCCCTTCGATGTCATTGCGCAGCAGGCGCATGAGGGCGACCCGCACCAATTCCCCCGTGGGGCGCACCCGGAAATCATTCGGTGAGGTGAGATGTCGTCCTGCGAACTTGCCGGCCACAATGCGCATAACGGTCTTCTGAGCTACTCGGGTTGGTTGCGCATGTGATCGGCCAGCTGGTGTATCCGGAGCGTCAGATATCCGCGGAGTTCCCCGGACATCGCGTGCTCGGCCAGCGCCTGATCCATGCACCACAGCCATTCGTCCCGCTCACGCGCGCCGATGGCAAAAGGGAAATGCCGCATCCGCAGCTTCGGATGGCCAAACTGCTCCACGTACAGGTCCGGCCCGCCGGTCCATCCGGTCAGGAACAGAAAGAGCTTTTCGCGAGACGCCTTGAGGCTGGTCGCGTGCAGCGCCCGCACGTTCACCGCTTCGGGCGCGGTGTCCATCAAATCATAGAAGCGATCGACCAGCGCACGGATGCCGGCTGCGCCGCCAAGTTCTTCGTAATGAGCCATGTTGCTGAAGAGTAGCGGAGAAGGGGGCGCTGGTCACGGCCCAAGGGTGCGGAACATCGCCGTTGCCGCCCGGAGCGCCTCCCGCAGGGGTGCCTCCCGGCCGGCCACCGCGCGTATTATCCTCACGGACAGCTGCCCAGCCGCGCGTGGCCCGCCTCCTGCGAACCACGCCCGGGGCCACGCCCCCTACCGACCGCCATGCCGATGTTCCGCCTTCCCCTGCGCGCCGCCATCCTCGCGACCGGCACCGCGCTCTTCGGCGCACTCTTCGGCGCACCCGCGGCGGCGCAGACGGTACAACTGCGCTACGACGCTTCGGTGGCAACCGGCCCGATCACCGGTCGCGCGTTCTTCTTCATCGCGCGCACCGATCGCAGCGAGCCACGCCAGCAGGCGGGCTCCAACCGCAGCAGCGAACCATTCTTCGGCATCGACGTCGAAGGGCTGCGCCCCGGCCAAGTGGCCACCATCGACGCCTCGACGCTCGGCTTCCCGGTGGCCTCGCTCAAGCAGCTGCCCGCCGGTGAGTACTTCGTGCAGGGGATGATCCTGCCGTACACCCAGTTCACGCGCGCCGACGGACATACGATCTGGGCGCACATGGATTCGTGGGAGGGACAGCGCTTCAACAATGCGCCGGGCTCGCTGGTCAGTGCAGTGCAGAAGATCCGCATCGACCCGGCCACCAATCCCACCATCGCGCTGTCACTCACGAAGGTGCTGCCGCCCGTGGCCACCCTCACCGATTCCCCGTGGGTGCAGCGCTTCAAGATGACGTCCAAGAAGGTGAGTGCCTTCTGGAATCACGACATGCCGATCGGCGCCGTGGTGCTCCTCCCCAAGGGCTACGAGCAGAACCCCACCAAGCGCTATCCGGTGGTGTACACCGTGGGGCACTTCAGCGAGCGCGCGCCCTTCGGCTTCACCTTCGAGGGGTGCGACACGCCGGAAACCGCGCAGGCCAAGGCCGCGCGCCTGGTGCGCAGCGCTCGCGAACCGGGCTGTGAATTCCAGCAGGCGTGGACCTCCGGCAAGGTGCCCGAGTTCATCGCGGTGTTCATTCAGCATCCCACGCCGTTCTACGACGACAGCTACGTGCTGAACTCGGCCAACAACGGTCCGTACGGCGATGCGATCACGCAGGAGCTCA
>CANGXK010000181.1 GCA_947457715.1 Gemmatimonadota bacterium | reverse complement strand
GGTTCTGACCCTGATCATGAACGCGGTCCTTCCGGTCGGTGACGGCGACGGACGCGTCGAGGTTTTCGTGAAGGCGTCTGCACCGCGCCGCGGAGGCATTGCGGCCGGGGTTCCCCGTCGACGAGATCACGCCGACCGCCACCGGAATGGCGATGCACCTGCAACCCATGCGCGGTGCAGGGTATTGTTCGCAATGCCTGTTGCAACGTTGACTGATGCTTCATTCGCCGCCGCCGTGCTTGAGCACGCGGGTCTCGTGGTCGTGGACGTGTGGGCAGAGTGGTGCACGCCCTGCCGCGCGTTGGTGCCGATCCTCGACAAGCTGGCCGTGCAGTACGAGGGGCGAGTCCGCATCATGAAGCTCGACGCCGACGCGAATATCGAGACGGTGTCACGCTTTGACGTGCGTGCGCTCCCCACCGTGCTCGTTTTCAGGAACGGGCAATTGGTCGAGCGCCTGAGTGGCGCCCAGTCGTTCGGAACGTATGCCGACGCCATCGACCTACAGCTGTCCGCGCCAGAAACCGCGCCAGCACCCGCGGCGCCCATCGGGCGCGACGACATCCCGGCAACCGCGAACGCCGACAGCTATGCGATTGCCGAAGCGCGCGCACTGCTTGCCCATGATGAGGCGATACTGCTGTTTAAGCACAGCAACAGCTGCCCCGTCTCCTTCGCGGCCAAGCGGCAGTACGACCAATTCGTCGAGGCCAATCCGGATGTGCCAACGCGGTTGGTGATCGTGCAGCGTGAGCGTGACTTGTCCAACGCAATCGAGACCGTGAGTCACCTGCGGCACGAATCACCGCAGGCGATCATCGTGCGTCATGGTCGCGTGCTGTGGGATGCCTCGCACGGGGGGATCACCAAGCCACGCCTCGAACAGGCGTTTCGCGCGCTCCCGAAACCGGCGTAGCCGGCCAGCTTTCCTCAACTCGAGGCGAGGGCCAGCTGGATAGCCCCTACAAGCGTCTCGCGCGTAAAGGGCTTCTGGAGCAGCAGCACCGGTGGCTGACCATCCTGCTGGGCACCGAGCGAGTCGGCCGTAAAGCCGCTCATAAACAGAACGCGGATGTTCGGGCGCAGCGCCTGCACGGACCGCGCGAGTTCGATGCCGTTCATGTCGGGCATGAGGACATCGGTCAGCAAGAGATCGATGACCGTCTCGTCGTTCCGCGCGATGTCCAGTGCGTCTTCACCGCGAGCGGCGTGCAGCACGTGATAGCCGAGCTGGGTGAGGATGCGCTCCGTCACGCGAAGCACCGCGAGTTCGTCCTCGACCAGCAGGATTGCGGCACCGATCCCTGGCGGCGAGGACGTGGCAGAAAGTGCTGATCCAGTAGTTGGCACTGTGGCAAGGAGAGGCCCGGCGCAATTACCGGGCAGATAATCGTATCGCATTCGAGCGTATTTGTCTGTCGGACCTTGCGTAAAGGCGGTGCGGTACGGCGATGGACCTCTGGGAGGGCTGCTGAGGCCGCCGGTCGATGCATGCTGCTCGTCGACCCCCCGCGTCTCGCGTCGGCTGCTCCGACGCGCTAGTCATTAGGATCGCTGTTTCCTCGCTCCCCGGCCCCTTGTCGATGTCCCCGTTCCCGATTGCCCGTTCCCGTCGCGTGCTCGCGGCGGTGCTCGCCGCTGCGCTGCCGTTCGCTCCCGGTGGGCTGTGCGCGCAGGCCCCGACCGCGGCCGGGGCGACGTCTTCGCCCACGCCGAATCGCGCGGTGCGGCGCGATATCCCGATCACGAACAGCATCCGCCGGGCGTTGTCGGCCGGCACGCGCGACTCGACCGGTCGTCCCGGCCGCCGCTATTGGCAGTTGCGCACCGACTACGCCATCGACGTGTCGCTGAATGAGGCGACCGCACGGCTGACTGGCAAGGCGCGGATCACGGTGCACAACAGCAGTCCTGATATGTTGCGTGACATCGGACTTCGGCTCGACCCGAACCACTTCCTCGGGAACGCGCCGCATGCGGCGCCATGGGTGCCCGCTGAGGTCACCGATGGCATGGTGATCTCACGGATGACCGTGGACGGCAAGCCGGTCAATCTCGAGTCGAACGCCGCGCCTCTCGGTGATGGCGGCTCCGGTGCCCGCGCCATCGTCGCCGCACAGCAGACGGCCGCCGCGTCGGCGACCGCAGGCGAATCGGTGCTGCGCAATGGTCGGTCCACGTCGGCGAGCGTGCGGCTCGGGACCCCGATTGCCGCTGGCGCGAAGGCGGTGCTCGAGATCGAATGGTCGCATAAGCTTCCCGGCGGACCCGGAACCGGGCATCGCATGGTGCAGCGATGGGCGGACACGCTCTATCAGCCCACGCAGTGGTTTCCGCGCGTCGCCGTGTACGACGACCTCCGCGGGTGGGACAACGAGTTGTACGTTGGTCCGTCGGAGTTCTACAACAACTTCGGCACGTTCGACGTGAATATCGACGTGCCGGCCGGCTGGATCGTGAGCGGCACGGGCGTGCTGCAGAACCCTGAGCAGGTGCTCACGGCCGACGCGCGCGAACGGCTCATGAAAGTTACCCAGACCGACGCGGTGACCACGATCGTGGGAGCCGATGAAGTCGGTCCGGGTCGGGCTACCGCGATGGGTAACACCGATGGTCGGCTCGTGTGGCGCTTTCACGCAGACACCGTGAACGACTTCGCCTGGGCGACCGCCAAGAAGTATGTCTGGCAGGCAACGCGCGCCACGATCCCCGGCAAGGGCGCGATCCCGGTGCACATGCTGTTCCTGCCCGGACGCGCCAGTCTGTTTGCGCGGGCCGGCGAGATCAGCCGGCATGCCCTCGAGTTCTACTCGGCGCTGTGGTTCCCGTACCAGTTCCCGCAACTCACGTTGCAGGACGGCCCGAGTTCGGGGATGGAATACCCGATGGTGATCAACTCCAATCAGGGCGCGGCTGACCACGAGACGGGACATATGTGGTGGCCGATGGTCGTGAGCAACAACGAGACCTGGTACGGCTGGATGGACGAGGGCTTCAATCAGTACATGAACATCCTCTCCGATGCCGATGCCGCAAAGCGGGCGCCGAACCTCGACGGCCTCGGGCAGAACTACGGGCGCACGAGTGGTGCCGAGGCTGAGCCGCCGATGATGTGGAACGCGAATTACGCCGGTCCGGCGTACTACGGCTTCACGACGTATCAAAAGACGCCGCTCATGCTTTCGGCACTCGGCGGTATCGTGGGCGACAGTGCGGTGCAGCGGGCGCACCGCGAATGGGCGCAGGCCTGGATGTTCAAGCATCCTTCGCCGTGGGATTACATGTTCTTCATGAACAAGGCACTCGGCCGGGACCTCAGCTGGTTCTGGTACAGCTGGCTGTTCACCACCGAAAGCGTCGATGGGCGTATCGCCGATGTGAAGACGCAGGGTAACCGTACCACCGTGACGGTCGCGCAAGACGGCTACATGCTGTCACCCGTGGTCCTCGAGGTGAAGTTCGCAGCAAAGGGCCCGGCCATTCGTCCGATGCGGAATGCGGTGATGACCGACAGCGTCACCGCCGTCGTCACGTGGCCGGTGGACGTGTGGTTTGGCGGCAACCGGCGCTTCACGGCCGATCTGGTATTCGGCGGACGCAAGATCGAACGCATTACGCTCGATCCGGCGCGGCGATTCCCGGACCGGACGCCGGCGGATAATCAGTGGCCGGGCTTGTAGAACAGCCCAGAGGTCAGACGGTCAGGCGCAGGGATCAGACTGGGTATAGTGGTCGGAGTTCAGCAGCGACAGTGCGCAGTGCCGAGAATACCATGGTGCCATGACACGGGCCGGCGGCCGGCACCGCTTCCCGTGCGGCGACCACCATCAAATTCTCGCGGACTGAGCACTGTTGTTTGCTGAACTCCGACCACTATACCCAGTCTGATCCCTGCGCCTGACCGACAGTGCTCTGCCGTCTGAGCCTTCGTGAGCTTTCAGTCCGCTCGGGCTGTGTCGTTTTGCGGTGGCGCCATGCGTTTGGGAGTTGTTCCGTCATGCCCACACGGCCGGCGCCGAGCAGCTCAGACATCAGGAAACACTCCGGCCGCTGCCGTTATCCTGTCAGCCGTCGCCGCCGCGCCCTGACACGCGTACTTTGGGATCATGCCCAGACACGCTCAGCGCGCCATCGCCCTGCTGCTTGCCGTCACGTCGGCCGCGGCTCCTCAAACGGTCGCCGCCCAGCCGGCCCGTCGTCCGTTCCGGATCGAAGAAGCAACCATCGCCCAGATCCACGCCGCGTTCAAAGCGAAGTCGCTGACCTGCCGTATGCTCACGACGTCGTATCTCGATCGCATGGAAGCGCTCGACAAGCGGGGGCCGGCAATCAACGCGATCGTTCTCGTGAATCCACAGGCGCTCGCGGCGGCTGACTCGCTCGATAGGCGATACGCCGCGGCAGGCCTCACCGGGCCACTGCACTGTATCCCGATGATCGTGAAGGACAACTTCGAGACCATCGGCCTGCAGACCACCGGTGGTTCGCTGGCGCTCGAGGGATGGACGCCATTGCAGGATGCCACCATGGTGCGGCAGATCAAGAATGCCGGGGCGATCGTGCTGGCGAAGGCGAACCTCGCGGAGTGGGCCTTCACGCCCTACGAAACGGTGAGTTCGATCCTGCCCGGCTATACACGCAACCCCTACGCGCTCGACCGCGTGACCGCAGGCTCGAGTGGTGGCACCGCCGCCGCCGTTGCCGCCAGCTTCGGCGCCGTCGGACTCGGCACGGATACCGGCAACTCCATCCGTGGTCCCTCGGCCCATCAGGCACTCGTCGGTATTCGCTCCACGATGGGGCTTACCTCGCGCGCCGGCGTGATTCCGCTCAATGCATCGGCCGATGTCGCCGGACCGATGGCGCGTACCGTGGCCGACGCCGTTGCCGTGTTCGATGTGGTCGCGGGCAGTGATCCTGCGGATTCCGTCACGGCGGCAGCCGACGCCAGGCGCAGCGCGTCGTACACCCGCTTCCTCGTGCGCGGCGCACTCACGGGCGCGCGCATCGGCATCCTGCGGCAGGCCTATGAGCGACCCACGCTCGATCCCGAAGTGCAGCGTGTGTTCGATCGCGCCGTCGCCGATTTGCGCGCCCAGGGTGCTGTGGTCGTCGAAGCGCGGGTCGATTCACTCGATGCCATTCAGCGTCGGCAGCAGGGCGGCTGTAATCGGTTCAAGCCCGACCTCGAACGATACTTCGCCGCACGTGGCTCCAATGCGCCCGTGAAGACCATCGACGACATCGTCCGCAGCCGGAAATACCATCCGACCGTCGAACAGCGGCTGCGCGACGCCGCGCAGTCCACCGAACTTCCGGAAGTCAGTGCCGGCTGCCAGAGCCGCGAGCGCGTACGCGCCGCGCTGCGCGACGCGGTCACGCAGATGATGGATACGCTCAAGCTCGACGCCGCGATCTACCCCACGTGGAGCAACCCGCCGCGACTCATCGGCGACCTGAACACGCCGCACGGCGACAACAGTCAGCTGTTCTCGCCGAGCACCGGCTTCCCGGCGATCACCGTGCCGATGGGCTACACGCGCGACAACCGGTTGCCCGCCGGTCTCAGTTTCCTCGGGCGCCCGTGGAGCGAAGGACGGCTCATCCAGCTCGTGTTCGACTACGAGCAGACCACCAGGCATCGTCGCGCTCCGGTGCTGCCGACGCGCTGACTTCGACCGTAAAACGGCAACAGCCTCAACACGGAGACCACGGATTGCACCGAGCCAACACGGATAAGCAAAAAGCGCTTTTGAGCTTATCTGTGTTGGTGCCGCGCGATCCGTGGTCTCCGTGTTCTGGCTGTTGCTGTTGCAGGTACTCAAGACTCCAG
>CANGXK010000180.1 GCA_947457715.1 Gemmatimonadota bacterium | reverse complement strand
GGCCCGGTCCGACGATCCCGGCGCGATCGCGTTGTTCGGGCCGTTCCGTCGGGTGGCGCAGCTTCGCGAGGCGGTGCGGGCGCTGGCCGAAGGCATGGGCCTGCGCGACTGCCTGCACGATGACGTGGTGCGGATCACCGGCAGCGCCGCCAGTCGCGGCAGCACGCTCTGGTTCGACGACGATCCCACCTCTCAGCCGCGGCGCGGCGCGAGTCGCACCCGTGCCCCCGGCTGCCTGCGACATGATGTCGGCACCTGCGCCGGCCCCTGCATCGGGGCCGGTCCCTCGCAGCCATATCGCGAGGCGGCCGTGGCCGTGCGCGCCTTTCTCGACGGCCGGAGCGACGCGCCCGTGCGCAGCCTCGAATCGGCCATGCAAGCCGCCGCCGGGCAGCTCGCGTTCGAGCACGCGGCGGTGATCCGCGACCGGCTGTCATTGGTGAGCTGGCTGCATGAGCGGGTCCAGAATTTTCACGCCAACGTCGACCGCCTCACCTTCCGCTACCACGCGGTCGGCCCGGATGGACAGGAATGGGTGTACCTCGTGCGCCGCGGCACGGTGCGCGCCGAGGTGCCCGCCCCGAACACGCCCGAAGAACGCGCCGCCTTTCGCGAGCTTGCCGCCAAGGTGTTCAAAGGGCCTGATCCCTCGGGCACCGACATCCCCACGCACGATCTCGACGAGTTCTACCTCGTCGCCAGCTGGTTTCGCCGTCGGCCGAGCGAAAAGGCGCGCACCCGCGTCGCCATCCGACGCACCAAGTCCTCCCCTGCCTGACCCATTGTGCGCCTCCTCGTCGTTGAAGACGACCCGCGACTCGCGCGGCTGATCGCCCGCGGACTCCGCGAGGAGGCGTACGCCGTTGACGTGTGTGGGAGTGGAACGGACGCCATCGTGCAGGCGGTCGTGAACAGCTACGACGCCATCATCCTCGACGTCATGCTGCCGGGCATCGACGGCTTCGGCGTGGTCGCCACGCTGCGCGCCCGCCACGTGCGCACACCGGTACTCATGCTGACGTCGCGCGATGCCGTCGCCGATCGCATCGCCGGTCTCGACCACGGCGCTGACGACTATCTCACCAAGCCCTTCGATTTCGGTGAGTTGCTGGCTCGCGTCCGCGCGCTGCTGCGTCGGCCCGAAGCGCTGCAGGCGATGCTGGTCCGCGTGGCCGACTGCGAGATCGACCTGCAGTCGCATGCCGTCCGCCGCGGCGGCGCACCGATCGCCCTTACCGCCAAGGAGTTCGCGCTGCTCGAACTGCTGGCGCGCCGGGTCGGCACGATCGTCTCGCGCGCCGACATCGTGGCGCACGTCTGGGACGACAATCATGATCCGTTCACCAACGCGGTCGAAGTGTACGTGAACCGCCTGCGCGGCAAGATCGATCGCGCGCCGTGGGCGCCACTCATTCACACCCGGCGCGGAGCAGGCTACATGCTCGCGGAGGTCGCGCCCACATGAGGAATGGCCCGGGGTCCGGCGTCAGCAGCGCGATGCGCCTCTCGATCCGCATGCGCCTCACGCTCTGGAACGCCAGCGTCCTCGCGCTGGTGCTCGGTGCCTTTGCCTTCGCCGGCTGGATCACGCTCACCGGCACACTCAATCAGCGCACCGACTCCGCGGTGCGCGAGTCCGCGCGGGTCGTTGCCGGCGCGATCCGGGCCGAACGATCGGCGGCGTATGCGCGCGGCGATGTTGAAGAGGTGCGCGGCGCGACGGAGCAGGCCGTGCTGCGCGAATTGCGCGTGGGCGATCTCGAAGTGTTCATCGCCGATGAAGGCGCGCAGCTGATGGCGGCCCGCCAGCCCGGACCGTCGCGTACGTCGATCGACGAGGCCGTCCTCCTGCCGGACGAAGTGCGCACGCTGCTGCGCGACATCGTGCAGACGCGCGCCATCGAGATTGCCGATGAGCGCCAGGTGGCCATCGGCTCGATTCGCATGCGCCGTGTCGATTGGCGCGCGGGCGTCACGCGCCTCGCGCCGATGGCGCAGGATCCCGGTGAGCCGGCGCTCCTGGTCACGGTGCTCCATTCGCTCGAAGCTGACCGGCTGCTGTTGCGCGCCGTACGCAACACTCTCCTGCTGGCGATTCCCCTCGCCCTCTTGGCCTCGGTGATTGCCGGCTACGCCCTTGCCCGCCGCAGCCTCGCCCCGCTCGACGCGATCACCACGCGCACGGCCAGCATCACCGCGGCCAATCTCGATGATCGGCTGCAGGTGGTGAACCCGCACGATGAACTCGGCCGGCTCGCGCAGATCATGAACGGCCTGCTCGGCCGCGTCGGCGATGCCTTCCGCACCCAGCGCCAGTTCGTCGCCGACGCCTCGCACGAACTCCGCACGCCCATCGCCATCATTCGCGGCGAGGCGGATGTCACGCTCCGTCGGAGCACGCGCGATGAGGCGGAGTACCGCGACGCGCTGCAGGTGATCCAGGAGGAGTCGGTGCGTCTCTCGCGGATCGTGGACGATCTGTTTCTGCTGGCGCGGGTCGACGCCGGCAGCCCGATCGGCGAGCATCGCGAGGTCGCCGTTCGCGAGTGGGTTGCGGCGGCCGCGCGCAGCGTGCGGTCTCTGGCCGAGTCGCGGGGGGTCTCGCTGCTGGTGACTAACTCGACCGATGCGGCTGTTCACCTCCAGGGCGACCAGGTGTTGTTGCATCGCCTGTTACTGAACCTGCTCGACAATGCGCTCAAGCATGCGCCATCGGGAAGCACCGTGTCCGTGCGCGTCGACGTCACCGATCAGCTGGTGCACATCGAGGTGGAGGACGAGGGCCCCGGCGTGCGGCTGGCGCTCCGTGACCGGCTCTTCGAGCGCTTCGTGCACAGGGCTGCATCGCCATCCGACGTCGACGCCGGCGGGCACAGAGGCGGTGCCGGACTCGGCCTCGCCATCGCGCAGGCTATTGCCCATGCGCACGACGGGCATATTGCTCTGTGTCCTCCGACCGATCGGAGCACCGGCGCCAGGTTCCGCGTGTCGCTGCAGCGATCACCCGCGCCGCCGCAGTAGCGTGGCGCGCGCACTCATGGGCGCCGCACTCCTCGGTGCGGGCGTCACGCCGAGCGCCGTCGTCGCGCAGAATCGTGCCGCGGATACCGCCGCGGTGACCGAGTGGAACGTGCCGTGGGCGGACACGCGCCCCCGCGATCCTTGATCCTTCGCTCGACGCCCAGGGCTGCGTCTGGTTCGTGGGTCAGGAAGGCAATTACGTGGCCCGCCTCGAGCTGAAGAGCGGCGCGATCACCCGCTATCCGATGCCCGATCCCGACGCCAAGGATCCGCACACGATTGCATTCGACACGCAGGGCAACCTCTGGTTCACCCTGCAGAACAGCAACATGGTCGGTCACCTCGTGAAGAAGACGGGCAAGGTGACGATCATGAAGATGTCCACGCCGCGTTCACGCCCGTACGGGAGTACCTGTTGCCCGAAGAGCGGGCCCGCGGCCGTCTCGATCCCGTCAGCGGCGCGGTGAAGGATTGGCCCATGCCCGGCGGCGCCACGTCGCTCCCATACGCCATAACGGTGGATGACACCCACCGCCGTCGGATCGGAAGCCGATTGGGTGAGGAGCGAGTCAGTAGTTCGCTAACTGCAACTGCAATGACGCGAAGGTCGCGAAGAACGCGAAGGAGCCCGAGTAAAACCTCGAGCCCTTCACGCTTTTTCATTCAAAGCTGTTCTTATTGCTGTTCTTCGCGCCCTTCGCGAACTCCGCGACCTTCGCGTCATTGTAGTTGCCGTTGCCGTTGCCGTTACGACCTCAGACCGCCGCCACCTCGACCTCCCAGCTCGGCTCACGCCCCACCGCCAGCGCCACCGCACGCACGGTGCGGTGGCCAGCGAGCTGGCCGCCGAGCGTTGCGCTTTCGAGATCCTTGCCCGACACATTGAGGACGTTCCGGCCAACTGGACGCACTTTCTGTTGGTCAGCGCGTCGACCGGGCACTCGACAGGACGCGGTTTTTCGTCGAACATCCGTACATGACCTATCTCTCCCGTTTTCATCGGCCCCCGCCGATCGTCGCACGCGCATCCGCCGTTGCCGCCGCGTTGCTGGCGCTCGCGCTGCCGGGTTCCGATGCGTCAGCGCAGGTTCAGCCGGCGGCGGCCATCGCGCCCGCCATGGCCCCCATTACCCGCGCGGTCTCCGGAGCGATCAGCGGAGACCGCGCCTTCCGCACCGTCGACTACGTGCAGCGGTACTTCCGCTTGCCGGGCAATCGCGGATTCGACCTGGCGATCGATACCGTCGCGGCGCTGTTGCGCGTGGCCGGCTACGTCGAAGCATCCCGCGCCAAGCCGTCCGACCGCCTCGTGTTCCGCATCGAGTCGCGTCCCATGCGCGACTTGGCCTGGACGCCGGAAGCGGCGTCGATCTCGATCGTGGGGCAGAGCACGCCGCTGCAGTCGTGGCCGGCCAATCTGAACATGATCGCGATCAACTCCGTCTCCACCGCACCAGAAGGGGTGACGGCGGCGCTGATCGACGTGGGCGCCGGCGCCGAAGCCGACTTCGCGGCGGTTGATGTGCAAGGCAAGATCGTCTTGGCCGAGGGGAACGCACGGTCGATTTTCGTGCGGGCCATGCAGCAGGGCGCCGCCGGCGTGCTCGCGGCGCAGAAGCTCCCGGGATACAACCAGCAATCGAAGAATGTCACGTCGATCCAGTTCACTGGCATCGCGCGTGACACGCTCACGCCGGGGTGGCTGCTGTTCGTCTCGCGATCGTCGCGCGATGCGCTCAAGTCGGCGCTCTCGCGTGGTCCCGTGCGCGTGCAGGTGACAGTCCGCACGCTGTTCGAACGCCGGCCCGAGCGTACCGTGGTGGCCGAGATCCGCGGCGCGTCTGTGCCAACCGAGCGCTTTGTGTACTCGGCCCATGTGCAGGAACCCGGGGCGAACGACAATGCCACCGGTGTGGGCACGCTGGCCGAGATGGCGCGCGTGGCCGCGCGGATGGTGAAGGCCGGCACCGCGAATCCGCAGCGCACGGTCACCTTTCTCTGGGGTGACGAGATCCGCTCCACCGATCGCTTCATCAAGGAAGACAGCGTGCGCCGCACCGGCATCAAGTGGGGGATGTCGCTCGATATGGTGGGCGAGAACACCGCGAAGACCGGCGGCACATTCCTGATCGAGAAGATGCCCGATCCGAGCGCGGTATGGGTGCGCGGTGAAGACAAGCACAGCGAGTGGGGGGGACGCCCACTCGCCGAAAAGGACATTCGCCCGCACTGGTTCAACGACTTCGTGCGGCAACGCTGTCTCGATCGCGCCGCGCAAACGGGGTGGGTCGTGAAAGCGAATCCGTTCGAGGGCGGCAGTGACCATACGCCGTTCCTGAACGCGCAGATCCCCGCCGTGCTGCTCTGGCACTTCACCGATCAGCACTATCACACCGATCGCGATCGTATCGACATGGTCAGCGCCGCGTCGCTCGGCAACGTCGGTGCCTGTGCATTGACCACGGGCCTGTTGCTCGCCGACGGCTCGCGCCCGGTGGTGCTGGCGGCGCTGGAAGAACTGACGCGCGCCGCCGAAAAGGAACTCGCCACGCAGAAGTCACTCGGTCGCGACACGCTGTCCCGCGGCGGCAACCCGGAGACGGAACGTCACATCATCGACGTGTGGCGCGATTTCTACCTCGGCGCCATCGACCGGATCCCGGAGATTGCCGTGGGTCCGGTCGATCTCACCGCCGCCCTCGCCGCCGCCAGACAACGGGTCACGGCGGCGGCACGGGAGTAGGTGGCGGTCAGACCACCGTGGGGCCTCGCGGCCCCACCGCGCGTCAGCGCAATACCGGCATGGTGAACGACGCCGCGTCCGCGCCGGAGGGCCAGCGTGTCGTCACCGT
>CANGXK010000179.1 GCA_947457715.1 Gemmatimonadota bacterium | reverse complement strand
CAAGACCACGCTGGCTTCCCTCCGCACGTCGCTGATTCCGAACGCGATGGAGTCGTACCTGCTGGAATTGCGCCGGCGTGAAGAGGCCTTGAATGCGACGGTGGCGCAGAGCAGCAAAGACCTGCGCAGCATCCCGGTCCGCACCATCGAAGAGCAGCGGCTCAAGCGGCAGGTTGAAGTGAGCGCCGAAATGTATCGGAACCTGAACCTGAAGGCGGCCGAGGCACAGCTCGCCGAGGCGGCAACCGTGCCGGACGTCTCGGTGCTGGATCCGGCGGTCGCGCCGTTGCGTCCGACCAAGAACACCGCCCCGGTGATCATCGCCGGCGCGTTCGCCGCGGCATTGGGATTGGGAGTCGCGCTCGCCATCATGCTTGACCAGTTGGACAAGCGCTTCCGCTATCCCGAGCAGGCCACCAACGACCTTGGTCTGTTCATCCTTGGCGTCGTGCCCGTGGTGCAGTCGAAGCAGGGGCACAAGTCGGTCGATACGGCATCGCAGGTGGTGGAAGCCTTCCGCACGATTCGCATGAATGTGCGCTACGCCGCCGATCCGTCGCGACCGCTCGCCTTCACGATCACCAGCCCCGGACCGAATGACGGCAAGTCGCTCATTGCCAGCAATCTGGCGCTCTCGTTCGCTGAGTCGGGGGCACGCACGCTGTTGATTGATGGCGATATCCGCCGCGGCGACCTTTCGAAAACCTTTGGAACGAACAGCCGACCCGGCCTGGTGGAGTATCTGGAGGGCACCGCGCTGATCGCGGAAGTGCTCCACCCAGTGCAGGCTCACCCGAATCTCACGCTGCTGTCAGGCGGTGCACGGAAGCGCCGGGCGCCCGAACTGCTGGCGACTTCGCGTCTCACGCAGCTGCTCCAGCAGATGTCGGTCGAGTACGAGGTGGTCATCGTGGATTCGCCGCCGCTCGGCGCGGGCTTCGATGCCTTCGCGCTCGCGACGGCGACGGGGAACATGGCGCTCGTCATGCGGGCCGGCGTAACCGATCGCAAGATGGCCGACGCCAAGATGGCGGTCGTCGACACACTGCCGGTGCGCGTGATGGGGGCCGTCTTGAACGGCATCCGGCTGGATGGCGCCTATCAATACTATTCCTACTATCAAGACTATGCGGCCGAGGACGAAGAGCCTGCGGTGCGGCTGACGGATGGTACGGATTCGGTGGCAACCCTTCCCTCGGCGCGCCGATGACCACAACCTCTGCGCATGGTCCCCTGTTCGTCTGTTGGACACGTGTGGCGTTGCGGGCCATCACGCTTGCAACGGCGCTTGCAACGGCGCTTGTAACGGCGCTCGGTGCTGCGCCGCTTCCTGCTCGCGGGCAGTCGGCGCCGGTTGCCGGAACGCAACGCGCGACACGCGTGGAGCTCGCCACTCAGGTGGCGGAGTTGGAGCGCCAGTTGGCGTCGGGGGCAGTCAAGGGCGACAAGCAGAACCGAGCCAAGGCCGCAGTGGCGGCGATTCAGCTCCGGTTACTACACGGCGACTTCAAAGTCGGCGACCGCTTCGTGCTCACCTTTCGACAGGATTCGCTTCGTACCGATACGGCGTCGGTCCGGGACAGCCTCAAGGTCTCCCTGCTCGCGTTGCCCGATCTTTCATTGGCCGGTGTCCTGCGTTCGGAGCTCGATGAGCAGTTGAACGCGCATGTCTCACGGTACATCAAGAATGCGTCGGTGCGTTCGAGCGTGCTCACACGGATTGCGATTCTGGGTGCGGTGCAGGCACCGGGCTACTACTACGCACCTCCCGATCGACCGATCAGCGACTTGGTGATGCTGGCCAGAGGTCCGGCGGTCAACGCCAACTTGACGGAACTGCAGATCTCACGCGGCGCCACGGTGCTGCTGAAGTCCAAGGATTCGAAGAAGGCCATCAAGGATGGCCGAACGCTCGAACAGCTCGATGTGCAGTCGGGAGACGAGGTCCGCATCCCAGCGAAGCGCGGCCGGCCGTCGTTTCAGTCGGTCATTCAGATTCTGTTCATCATCTCGTCGCTCTTCTTCGCCGCACTGCAGTTTCTCCAATGGTACTACAATCGTCAGGACGCCTGACTCCTGATGAAGCACTCCGACGCCTCCGTCTCGGCTCGCCGAGCATCCGGCAACATGAGCATCGACCAGTTGGACGAAGGTTCATGGGAGCGAGAAGGGCGACAGACGTGGGAGAGCATTGTCTCTCGCATGCCGTCGGCCAGTCCCTTTTTGTCTCTGGCGTGGACAGGTAGCTGGTTGGCGGTGTTCGGACAGCGCCTCAGGTCTATTCAGCTTCGGGTCATGGACGGGAAACGGGAAGTGATCGGAACGTGTTTGCTCACGCCGCGAGTCCGGCGCTGGGCGGTTCTTCCCCATGTGCGGGTCCATCTCAACACCGATGGGGAAGATGACATCGAGAGCGTGATTGTCGAACACAACGCGCTGCTCGCGGTTGCCGGGGCTGAAGACGTTGTGGCGCAGGCCGTGGCACAGCATCTGTGCGCACGGCGCATCGATGAATTCCGGGTGGCCGGTGCGGGGGTGGCAGAAGTCGACCGCCTTACCCGAGCGTTCGCCGGATGGGCGGCCGATGTCGAGTGGCACGATGCCCCGTTCGTGGATCTGAACGCCCTTCGTGGAAGTGGACGTACCCATCTTGACGTGCTCAGTCGCAATTCGCGCGAGCAGCTGCGCCGCAGTCTTGCCCGGTACAGGGCGCGCGGGCCGTTGCGCATCGAGGCGGCGCGGACTGTTGACGATGCGGATGCGATGTTCGTCGATCTGATACGGTTGCACGAGGCTCGCTGGATTGCCGTTGGCCAGTCGGGTGCGTTCGCCAACCCACCTCGTCGAGACTTTCATCGAAAGTTCATTCGTCACGCCATGCTCACGCAAAATGTCCTGCTCCTTCGCGTCTCGGTTGGGAAAACGACGATTGCGGTGCTTTACAACCTCGTGGCGAATGGCCGCGTGAATTTCTATCAGTCCGGGCTGTCCTGCGAAGCAGATCGCCATCTGAAGCCCGGCATGGTCGCCCATCATCTGGCGATTCAATACTGTCTGGAGCACGGGTTTGCCGAGTACGACTTTCTGTCATCTCCGGCCGGCGAAGGCCGATACAAGGCGTCGCTGGCGAGTGATACGCGTCGGCTCGGCCAACTCACGCTCACGCGCCCAGGGTGGCGCCGCCGCTATTTCGACGGGCTGCGACGGCTGCGTAATGCCGCGCGAATTGCTCGCGGTGCCCCCGAGCGCCGGCGCGACTCCGGCACGGGCGACGTGGCGACGGCGGAGGTCTCGTGACACGATTCCTCAAACTCGCGGCGCTCGGTCTGCTCGGCCAACCATGGCTGGCACGCGTTCTGGCGCTGGGGACGGAGCCGCGCTGCATCATTCTCATGCTGCATCGGTTCCGCTCGTCCAACGGCGATGGCTCAGGGCACGACCCCGCACAGTTGCGAGACCTGCTGGTCGGTCTGCGCCGCAGCAAAATCGCCCTGGTCGATGTGGACGCGGCCATTCACGCGATGCGGGGCGAGGGCTCGAGTGAACCATTCCCCCAGCGGTCTATCGCGTTCACCGTTGACGACGGGTACGCCGACCTCGTGGAAAGTGGTGTGCCCGTTTTCTCCGAATTCGACTGTCCGGTCACGGGCTATGTGGTGCCGGGGGTGATCGATGGCAATTGCTGGTTCTGGTGGGATCAGGTGGATTGGATCATGCGCCATACACAGGTCACGTCCCTGTCGGTCGAGTTGCAGCAGCGACTGATCACCGTCGCCTGGTCAGACTCCGCATCGCGTCAACTCGCACAGAATCGCCTGATCGCACGCCTGAAAACGGCTGAGCATTCGGCGCTGCTGCAGTTCGTCGACGCATTCGCGCGCGCCGCCGGTGTGTCCATCGCCATTCCGGCCCCCGCCCGATATCGGGTGTTGAGCTGGGACGAGCTGAGGGCTGCCGAGCGCCGTGGTGTCCGCTTCGGCGCGCACAGTATGACCCACCCGATTCTCAGTCGCTGTAGTGCGGCACAGTCGGCCTACGAGATCGGCGAGTCTGTTCGCCGAGTGAATCAGGAGCTCACGAACCCCTCGAAGGTCTTCTGCTATCCCAACGGACGCGCCGATGATTTCGGACTGCGCGAGATGGCGTCGGTGCGAGCGGCCGGACTCGATGCCGCTGTGAGTTCGGCGCCCGGTGTGCTGCGTGACCGCGGGCACCGTGCGCACGACGCGCACCGGCAGTTGGCGGTCCCGCGATTCTCCTCTGTCGAGCATCTCGGTCACATCACGCGCATTTTCCTTGGCTGACGTGCACGGCACAATGTCCGCTCCCTACGTGGTCACGATCTGTCGAGAGGACGACCTCCACCCCATTGTCGATGGGTTGGCCGGGCTTCCGCGCGCGGGGGGCCTACTTGCGCATACGGATGGACTGCTGGACGGCATGCTTGCGGAGGGAGCGCGCCTTTTCCCCGGTCTCGTGTGGTTTCGTGTCGACGACGCGAGCGGTCCCGTGGCCGTAGTCCCTTTACAATCGGTCGTCGAGCGAAGGGGAGTGCTCACCTTTCGCGAACTCCGCTCGCCGAGCCGCTTTGAGATGCTCTACTGCGATGCTGCCGTTCATTCTCGTGCCGTGCCGCGGCGACTGCTCGCTGCTCTCATGTCGGCGCGGGCGTGTGACGGTCGACCCTGCGATGTCCTGCGCCTCCGTGATCTGCGGACCGGTTCGCCGCTCGCGGTGATGATGGCGTCACTGGCGTCGTTGCTCCTCGAGACCTATCCGGGCACGTCCGTGATCCCCACACCGCTGGCGCCGGGACGATGGATCGACGATCAGTCCCGGAACCTGCGCTCGCAGGTTCACAAAGTGACCCGACGGCTGGAGGAGTTGGGTACGGTGCGCGTGCTGGAGTCCACAGCCGCCGCCGCAGTCGCCGCGGCGTTCGTGCGGTTCGTGGACCTCGAGGCGGGCGGTTACAAGGCGCAGATGAATGCGCTCCGGCATGAGGACGCCGACCGGAAGCTGCTCGGTGCGGCGATACACACCCAAGCGAAGCATGGTGGCGCACTCGTACGGGAACTGTATCTCGACGACACGCTGATCGCGTCGCAAGTCGCCCTGCGCAGCGCCGATCGACTGTTCCTGCTGAAGGTGGCGTACGATGAACATCATGCCCGCGAATCACCGGGTACGTATCTGATGGCGGATTTGCTGGAGTCGTGCCGTCGCAGCGCACTGGTGTCGGTCCTTGATTGCTGTGTGCGCCAGCAGTGGCACGACCGATGGCATGTTGACATCGAACCATCGTATCGCGTCACGATTCCCAACCGACGAACCGTGCGGGGTGCCATGATTGCTCTTGGGCGCAGGACTCGGCGCGTTCTGATCACAACTTCGCGAGACGCGTGAGCATGCGCGTATGCATATGACCGAATTCCAGTTCGTTGTCGGTGCCGATGTGCGCCACGCGATTGGTCCGGAGTGGGACGCGCTTTATGCGCGCTGCGGAGCTGTGGCGCCGTCGATGTCCGGTGCCGCCCTTCGCGCGTTCCTGAATCACCGGCTGCCGCGCGACCACCGTGCCGTCGCCGTCCTCGCGTCGGTCTCCGGCGCGCTGATCGGCGGTCTCGTGCTTATGCTGTCTGCCGACCAATGGCGCTTGCGATATATCCATGCGCACGCAGTCGGTGATGTCGAGGCGCACCCTGCGGATGCCCTGATCGATCCGCTGGCTTCGCCGGATCTGCCTGAAAAGATGCTGGCGTTTCTCTTCGCGGCGGAACCGCGGCTCTTCTCGGTGGTCTTTCAGCGACTGAGTCCGACCTCGCCCGTTCTGCGGGCCCCGGTGGGTCAGACGGCGTACCGCCGGCTCGAACGTGCGGCCAGTAGCGGCTCGCTATTGCATGTCCCGCATGAAGTCGGGGAATT
>CANGXK010000178.1 GCA_947457715.1 Gemmatimonadota bacterium | reverse complement strand
CTGACGCAGCGCCGGTACTCGGACATGAGCAGGAGCTGAAGCTTCCGATCGATGTCTGGCCCCACTCTCGGGCTTAGGTCAAGACCGAGCGACCGCAACGCTCGGCCGACTTGCCTGCGAATGGAACCCATCAATTGCTGCATTGCAGTCCCTCGTGTGTTCCGGAGTTAAGCCGGTTTCTCGGATTGAACTTTTGTAGCATTCGCCCTAGAGCGAACTCGAATGAAGCACGTGAGTATAGGCCGTAGTCCGCCGGCGCGCGAGCACCGGCGTTGTGCGCCGCCGCGCTGGTCGGTCGCGTAAGGCGCGAGCCGACGCTCCTCGGGCTGTGGCGAAACTCCGCGTGCCAACATGGCCCGCGCGCGGCTAATGGCATGGAGATGCGTGCGCTCTGGCCACTCCCCCGCGAAGCCCATGCACTGCGGCCAACGGTTTACGCGTGAAAGCGCCAGCGTCCCGCATGAAGACACCGCAGCAGTGTGTCTGCGGTCGATCCATGAGGGCCGGTCGCCCACGTTCACTGCCCACGATCGATCACACCAATTGCTGCGACAAAAGCAGACGCGACAGGCCAACCAGGCCAGCGATAGTGAGGGTCACCATCACCAAGGAACGGATGCTGGACGGGGCACCCGACGGGGTGCCGGCCAGCCTCACCGTTTCGCCCCCTGCGCCCACCAGGTTGCCACCCATCGCCATCACGGCGCCACCGAAAAGGCAGCGGACCACGCCAACCGCGGACGGCTATCTGAGCGCGAAGGGACCACCGGTGAATGCGACCAACAGCTCGCCGATGATCGCGGCGCTCCCCACCAGACCGCTGGCAAGACGGGTCATCAGCGTCGTTGGCGTCGGAGCGACCGACGATTGAATCGCGTCGCCGGACATTGGACTGGGCGAGAGGCAAAAGAGCACGGCGCCCGTATTGCGCCATCCGCAGCGGGAAGGCAACGTCGCACATGCTCCGATCCACGGGTGCAAAAATATCGGCCGGGCAACATCGGCTGGGCCGACGCAACTCCCAGACTACACCGAAGCTGGAGACGGTTATGAGACGCGTGCATCTGTTGGGCTTCCTGGCCGCATCGTTCGTCGCACCCATCGCCGCGCACGGGCAGGGAGCCAACGCGCCAGTCGCTCGCGGCTCACCGACGGCGGAGCGTTTGCCCGTCTACGTGATCGACCCCAGTTGGCCACCGACGCTCCCCAACAATTGGATCTGGGGGGACATCCGCGGGCTGTTCGTCGACGATCGCGATCACCTCTGGGTGATTCACATGCCGTCGAGTCTCACTGACCAGGAGATCGGTGCCGCCTCCAAGCCGCCCATTGCCGACTGCTGCTTTCCGGCACCGCCCGTGCTCGAACTGGACGCCAACGGCACGCTTGTGCAGGCGTGGGGCGGCCCCGGCGCCGGATATACCTGGTTCAGCCAAGAGCACGGCATCTACATCGACCACCAGGGATTCGTGTGGATGGGCACCAGCAACGGCATGCACGTCATGAAGTTCACGCGGGACGGCCAACACATGATGACGATCGGCGAGCCGGGCGTGAACAAGGGAAGCAACGATTCGACGCACTTGGGTGGCCCCGCCAACTTCTACGTCGAGCCGAAGACGAATGAGCTGTTCATTGCCGACGGCTACATCAACAAGCGGGTCATCGTCTTCGATGCCACGACGGGCGCCTACAAGCGTCACTGGGGCGCCTACGGCAAGCGACCCGACGACACTGTACGGTACAGCTATCCGGTGAAACCCGCGTCGCCACCGTCGCAGTACTCCACCGTGCACGGCTTGGTGGGGAGCAAGGACGGCCTGCTCTACGTCTCGGACCGGCGTGGCAATCGCATCCAGGTGTTCCGGCAGAACGGCGAGTATCTGATGGAACAATTCGTTCGCCCGGAGACGGGCTCGGCCGGTAGCGGGTTCAGCCTCCAGCTCTCGCGCGATGCCGCGCAAAGCCTGCTCTACCTCATCGACGGCACGAACCAGCGGGTCTGGATCCTGCGGCGGAAAGACCTCGCGATTCTCGACCGATTCGGCCGTCCCGGCCGTCAATCGGGTGAGTTCATCCGCGCGCACATGATCGCGATCGATTCGAAGAATCGCATGTACACCGGTGAGGCGGGGAACGGTCGCCGCATTCAGCGCTGGATTCTGCAAGGAACGCGACCTGCGGCATCGGTGACACCGCCGAAGTGATCCGCGGAAGAGGCAGGCCGCCGCTGGCAGGCAATCGTGCACCACCGGTCCCTCGCGCGCTCCCCGTGGGTTCCGCTTGCCATCGCCATACCGATACATTGCAGAGGCTGGTACACGGACGGGCGCCCCCGAGCGAGTGGGCCCTCTCCGTAGACCGCATGCCCCGGGGAATCCCGACCAGACCGTCCCATTCGCAGGCGAACCCGTTGACGTTGCTGGCACCGAAGCCCGTCTCCTCCGAGACCGAATCCCCGCACAAGCTCCCGCCGGCGCGGCGCTACTTCAACATCAGCGTCCTCTGGATTTTCTACTACGAGCGGGTCATCCTCGCGCTGTACCGGCTGCGCGTGCGACACGAAGTCGCCACGGTGGCATCGATCAGTGCGGGGCTCGCGGCGGCATGGATGATCGTCAACGCGCGCACGCTGTCCGGCTTTCTGCTCGCCGCGCTTCTGGTGCACGCAAAGGATCTGTTCGATGCCTGTGACGGCGCGCTCGCGCGGCTCACGGGCACCGGTCACCGCCTCGGCCGTTTCATGGACACCATCGGCGACGGTATCGTGTTCACCGCGTGGATCGCCGCGGGCGCCTTTCGGGGGTGGGAGGAGGGGGTGTCCCTGCCCGTCACGCTGGCCTTCGGCGTAGCCGCCTGGCTGTCCCTGTTCCTGCAGTGCTCGTATTTCAACTACCACCAGCTCCACTACGTGAGGCGATCGGGCACCGCCCTCGCCAGTCGGCTGGACGAGCGGGCCGAAACGGACCGTGGAATCGTGGGCGTGCTGGCCGGCGTCTACGATATCTGGTTTGGCTGGCAGGACCGAATGATTGCCCGATTCGACGGTTGGCAGCGCGAGATCGCCGGCTTCCCCGCCGACCCACTGGATCCGGCCAACGACGCCTGGTTCGACCGTCGGAGCTTCATGGTCGCCAATTCCGCGCTCTGTTTCGGCACGCATGCCTTCGTCCTGATCGTGTGCCTCCTCGCCGGGTCGGCGTTCTGGTTTCTCCCGGTAGTCACGGTGGCGATGAACCTGTACTGGCTCACGATCATTCTCACGCGCTGGTTGGTGTTCCGCCGAGGGTTGGCCGTTTTGGTGGCCTGACGGGGGCGTTCGGAATCGGCCCGGACGTTACTTTTGGACGGACAAGCAAACACCCGTCCCGGCCCCACCTCCCGCCCCTGCCCCCATGCGCCGTCTCGCCCTCCTGCTCGTGCTCGCGTCGTCGAGCGCGGCCATCTCACTGTCCGCACAATCCGCGTCGCCGTCGTCCGCCTCGATGCCGGCGGTCAACGACCTGCCGAATCCCTATCGCACCGTGGCGGGCTGGGCCAAGCTGCCCGCAGGGCGCACGTGGGGCTCCACCAGCGCCGTGGCCATCGACAAGGATGGCCAGAGCGTCTGGGTGGCCGAACGATGCGGCGTGAACAACTGTGCGGGCTCGTCGTTGCCGTCGGTGCTCAAGTTCGACGCCACGGGCACCCTCGTGGCCAGCTTCGGCGCCGGCCTGATCCTGTCGCCGCACGGCATTCACGTCGATAAAGACGGCAACGTCTGGGTGGTCGACTGCGCCTGCACCCTCGGCGCTGCCGCCACCGCGCCGGAGAACGCGGCCAAGGGACACCAGATCTACAAATTCTCCCCCAAGGGCGACCTGCTCATGACGCTCGGCGCCCCGGGCGGCGGCCGCGACTCGGCGTTTTTCTGGCAGCCCAACGCGGTGATCACGGCACCGAACGGCGATATCTTCGTGGCCGAGGGGCATTCGTCGCGCAACACGTCGAACGCGCGCGTGCTCAAGTTCGACAAGAGCGGCACACTGCTGAAGACGTGGGGCTCGTGGGGCAAAGGTGCCACGGAACTCGATCAGCCGCACGCGCTGGCCTTCGACTCCAAGGGACGCCTGTTCGTGGGCGACCGCGGCAACGATCGCATCATCATCGTCGACCAGAACTTCACCGTGCTCGACACGTGGTATCAGTTCAGCCGACCGAGCGGGATCTATATCGACCGGAACGACATGATCTACGTGGCCGATTCAGAGTCGGGCTCGGTGAACCCGCCGCACGTGGCGTGGAAGCGTGGCATGCGCATCGGCAGCGCGCGCGACGGCAAAGTCACGGCGTTCATTCCCGACCCCGACGACAAAGCCCCCAGCACGAGTTCGGCTGAGGGCGTTGCGGTCGACGCCGCCGGAAACATCTACGGCGCCGAAGTGGGACAGAAGGCGTTGAAGCGCTACGAGAAGAAGTAGCGACGGCTACGGCGAGAACATCGCCTGCAGCACGCCAAGAATTTTGGTCTGCGTGGATACCGTCAACGCGCCCAGTCGTTTCCCCAACCGTTCACGATCGACCGTGCGGATCTGGTCGAGCACCACGTGCCCATCCTGACCCGCAAATCGACAAGCCACGCGAAACGGGTAAGGATGTCCGCCGGTGGTGAGCGGCGCCACGATGAATGTCCCAAGCGCCGCATTGAGCTCGTCCGGCGAGACGATCACGCAGGGGCGCGTCTTCCGGATTTCGCGGCCGCGCGTGGGGCTGAGCTCCACCGTGTAGACCTCGCCTCGATGCACGGCGCCGGGCGTCACCATGTCCACTCGGTCTCATCGAACGCGGTCGCCGACGGCTTGTCCAGTAGCTTCGACGGTCCGTGTTTCGCAACCGACTCGGCCCACCCGGCGCGAGGGGCCTCGACCGAGGTAATGATCAGCGCGCCGCCCTGGACGCGGATCTCGACGTCGTCGGTCAGCCCCGCCTCCTCAATCAGCGGCTTCGCGAGGCGCACGCCGCGCGAGTTGCCGATCCGTACCAGTTTGGCTTTCATCGTCCCCCCGTAAGTGATTACAAAGTAATAACTACTGGTCTGGCAGGAAAGCGCTGACCCGCAAACGCCCCCGGCCGTGTCGGCCGAGGGCGATTGTGTGTCCGGGACAAGGAGCGATGCCCTACTTCTTCACCGGCAGCGCCAGCGCCGTGAGCTGCGTTTCGTTCTCCGCACCACTCGCGAACACGATGTACTGCCGGCCCTTGTGCAGGAACGTCATCGGTACCGCCGTGGTCTTCGACGCGATCTCCACGGCACCCACCTGCTTGCCCGTGGTCTTGTCGAGCGCGAACAGCTTGGGCGCTTCACCCGGGGCGCCACCGCTGCGGCCCGTGCCGTAAATCAACAGCGTCTTGGTGGTGATGGCCTGCGCCTGTCCGCGTCCACCTTGCGGCGGCAGCGTGACACCGGCGAACAACGGATCACGGCTCGTGACTTTCAGCATGCCGGCGTTCGGTGCCCACCACGACTTGTCGCCGCTCTTCATGTTGTAGGCCGTGATGCCGCCGAATTCCTTGGGCTTCACGATCGAGACGCCACCGATGATCGACCCGCCCGCGCGCGCCGCGAAATCACCACCGCGCTCGCGCACGTTGCCGTCGTAGCCCGGGGGCGCCGGCAGCGCACCGAGCAATCCGCAGCTGTTGCGCGGCGAGCTGTAGTCGAACTCCGAGCACGGATCCTTCTGCAGCTGCGCCGTGCTCATGCCGGTGATCGACGCCACGTACATCATGCCGGTTTCCACGTCCACCGTGGCACCACCGTCGATGTTCACGCCGCCGCTCGCACCGGGCGCATACCACGAGCACTTGAGCCCCGTGCTCCCCTTGCCGTCGGCGGCAGCCGGCGGAATGAAGTACGGCCCCATGCGGCACCGCTTGGCCATCTTGAGCGCGGAGTCCTTGATGGCTGGCGTGTAGTCGATGAGATCGGCCTCCACGAGCCCCTGCTGCGAGTACGG
>CANGXK010000177.1 GCA_947457715.1 Gemmatimonadota bacterium | reverse complement strand
GGCCGCCATTCGGACTTGCGGTGTCTGGCCCGACGATCCGGGAGCCGCGCGTTTCGTGCAGCAATTGGCCGAGAGTGCCGGCGGTATCCCGCAGCACGTCGTTGAGCGCCTCTCGCTGGCCGTGGAGAAGGGCTGGCTGTCCGGACAGGATGGGAGCTGGACGTCGGCGGACTGGATGCAGGCCTGCACGGATGTGACGGTGACCTCACCGCTCGACCACCGACTGCAGGGGTGTACGGTGCGCGAGCGCGGAGTGCTGCTCGCGCTGGCGCTCGCGGGCACGTCACTGCCGGCGCGCGTGATCCACCGGGCCGTCGATCATTCGACCATGGCGCAGGTCACCGATGCACTGTCGGTGCTGGAAGCCAAGGGACTGGTGATGTCCGATGGTGACAGCTGGCAGCCGTCGCACGATCTCATTCTCGAACGCATGATCGCGTTGAGCTCGGCGGCCGAGCGGGAGACCACGCATGCAGGGCTCGCCGAGGCGCTGCTGGCCGCAGGCCAAAGCACGGGCGAGATCGCGGCCACCCGACATTTCCTGAGTGCCAGGCTCGAGGTACGGGCCGCGCGTGTGTTTGCGCAAATCGTCGGCCGCTGTCGCCGGTCCGGCGATCCACGCCATGCGCGCGACCTCGCCGCCGATATGGTCGGCGCGCGGCTCGGCTCCCATGACGTCGATGTGCTGGTGCGTGCCGTTCCGTGGTGGCAGCGATCGGCGCAAACGGCGCGACGGCTGACAACGGCCGCAGCGGGGCTGCTCGTTGCCGCCGGCGCACTCGGCGCCTGGTCCGCGACCCGACTTCCGAAGCTGGTCGCCGTTCAGAGCATCGTGTTTCCCGATCTCGCTCTGGTGTATGGCCCCAACACGTTTGCCCTCACGCCACCGCTTGTGGCCCGGGGGCGCACGTCGCCCGCCGGCATAGGACGAGACAGCACGGTCGTCCGCGCACGCATCGTCGGGGGCAATGCGGAGATTGTGACCGGTGGCGAAGCGCACATGGATGCGTCGGGACGGGCGAATTTCGCGGCGTTGCGATTGCGTACGACAGACACCCTCCTGACGATACGGTTCGAAGCCGTGGGCTACACCCCCACCACGATCGACGTCCCCATGATGAGGCTCGGTCGCCTCCCTTCGGTCGAACTCCGTCTCCTGGAGGGGGTGATCGCCTCGCAGCCGGTGACGGGACGCGAGGCACGCATCGAGGTGGCACGCGGGGCACCGATCACAGGAGTGATCCAGGTGCAGTACTCGGCGAGGTTGCGGGCCGCCTCGTTTTGGCTCGCGATGACGCCGACATGGGGCGACCCGAAAGCGATGGGTCGCGACATCGCGCCGGTCCCGACACCCCTTCAAGACAACGTCGTCGATGTCGCCATCGATTACGTCGCCCCTCAGGTCCCCGGGCACTACTGGATTCTGCTGGCCCTCGATGCCGATGATCAGGGGGGCTTCATTTTGTCACGGTCGAACTGGACGATGAAGACGCCGGTGTGGGGTGACGGGAACGACGTGGCCTCCCTCCCGGACAGTGTGATTCGCGCGGGCAATCGTACCGGGTGGGTCTGGACGCAGCACAGCATTCCCGTCGAGTTCGTCACAGAGCGAGACACCGGCTGCTATCCCAACCCGGCGGAGCGACCGACCCGCTCCATGTACTGTCCGGATGCGCTCGGCTTGTTCGGCATTGAGGTCATCGTGAAGTAGCGCGAGCGCGCTACTTCGCGAACCAGTAGCGCACACCAATCCGTACGCCGATCAGTTCCGACGCAATCTGCGCCAACGGTTCGGGGTCTCCGTTCACCTTCCACGTGCTGAAGTTGCCGCTGGTGTAGGTCGCGGCCCCCTCCACCGACATCCTTTCGGTCTGAAACACCATCACACCGGCGCTGACCATCGCGCCGCCGTTGAAGGCGCTGAAGTCACTCATCACGCCAGCGCTGTCGGCGTACTCGAAGGCCAGCCGCCGCAGTGCGAGACCGGCCTCGGCGAAGGGACGCACGCGCGCGCCCGGCGACGACATCCAGCGCAGGCCGAGATCACCCTGCACCATCGCGTAGTCGGTGGACTCGGAGAGGCTTGCCGACTTGGACGACAGGCGCGCCAGCCGGCTCACGAGCGACAAACGGGGCGAGGCCCCGTACGCGATTTCACCGCCGACGCCGACGGCGGTGCTGCCACTGGCTCCGGGATAGATGGCCGTGTTCATCGTGCCGCCCACGCCGTGCACCTGCGCGCTGAGCCCCAAGGTGGACGGCGAGAGCGACTGCGCGTGCAGCGTCGACGCCGCGATCAACAGCGCAGCGAGCGGCAGCGCAACGCGCCGTACGGAAAACGGCATACGGAAGTCCCGAGGTGCGAGGAGTGTCGGATGGATCGTGGAAATCTATGGCCCGACACTCCCCGTCGTCACACCCGATCGGTTACGGCTCGCGCTTCAGCAGGTCGTCGTACGTGCTTTTCCCGCGTCGGGCGTTGTAGCTGCGCTGCATCTGGTACTTGGCCTCGACCTCACTGAACTCGTGCTGTTCGTATCGTTCGGCCAGCGCGTTGAGGTCCCGCACCTGCGCCTGGAGTGCGGTCGCCATTCCCGGGTCCTCCATCAGCACGCTGCTCGTCAGCGACTCCGACGCCCTCCGCATGCACGCCCGCGCACCCGGGGCGTCCCCGGCGCGCTGGCAACGTGCCGCCTCTTCCCGGGCCTTGGCCGCGCACGCCAGCAACACGGCGTGCTCCACGGCCGGCACCAAGGTCGACTGGGTCTCGAGCGACGCGGCCACACCCAGCGTCATCGCGCGGTGCTCCACGCCACCGCCGTTGAGCAGCACATCGCCCTGAACCATCAGGGTGGCGATCGAAGATCCGCTGCCGGCCAGAGCGTCGAGGCGATCGGCGGGCACGAACAGCTCCAGCAGCACGGGCTTGGGCTCGCTGGCATACAAATCGCCGAGGTCGAACGTACACGTGTTGGCCGCCGACGTGGTGGGCCAGCTGGAATGTGTGGCAAACACCGTGACGGCCTCGTCCAGCGTCAGCGTGACCGAGAGCCCCTGCGTGGCCACCGAGAGCAAGTTCCCCATCTCCTCAGCCAGCACGTCCGTCGCCTGATCGGGACGCTCCACGTACCAGCTGTTGCCACCGCCGGCGTCGGCCATCGCGCGGAGGAGATCGTCGTCGTAGCCTTCACCCACGCCGATCGTGGTGGTGGTGATCCCCATCGTGCGGGCCGTGCGGGCCAGTTCGACCAGGATGGACGCGTCGGTGATGCCCACATTGGCGTGTCCATCGGTGAGCACCACGACCCGTCGCGACGAGCCCTCGAGGGACCCCAGCATCCCCAGCGCCTGCTCCATGTGCTGGCGACCGCGGAGCCAGCCGCCGCTGAGGTTGGTGCTGCCCCGACTCTCGATCTCGTGCACCTGCTGCACCAGCTGGAGCTGCCGGGCCCGCGGGGCGGGCGGAGCGATCACCTCGACCTGCTCGTCGAACGCGATCACCGAGACCACGTCGTCGGGATGCAGCCGCTCGACGGCGCTGATCGAGGCGGCCTTGGCGGCTTCGAGGCGACCACGGCCCATCGACCCGCTACGGTCGAGCACGAGGGAGAGGGCCAGCGGCGTCCGCTGACGGTGAGCCGGCACCTGGCCGGAGATGGTGAGGAGGGCCCGGACCACGACGCCGGCCGGGCCGGCGGGCGGGACGATAGGCTGGTGATCGACTAGGAGAATGGCATCCATCAGACAAGCTCCGCGTTGGAGGATGTCTGTAGAGTGGTGGAGGGGTCTGACAGTGGCCCGATTGGCGGCGTCAAGGGCACGTCTCAGTATCCGCATCGTGCGAGTGACGCCGAATTGACGCCGAAACCCTATGATCTGGGACGATGAAATTCTTGCGATGAATTCCTTGCCGAACGTATTAGTTACGCCGGGACCCGACCGACCAGCGCCGTTTTTGCTGAGAACGCTTGGCACAACGGAGCTGGTCGGCTCGGGACCGGCGGGGCCCCATTCCGAGCGCTTGCTCGGGGCGGGGAAGCCGCTTGCCCTGTTGGCCTACTGCGCAAGCGCGCGCAACCGCGACCACTCGCGCGATCTGCTGGCCTCGCTGCTCTGGCCGCAGGCCGGCGGCGATCGTTCACGGCACAATCTCCGTCAGGCACTTTGGCGGCTGCGCCGTGCCGTTGGCAATGCGCTCGAAACCCGCGACGATGTCGTGGTCCGGCTCGACCCGTCGGTGGCCACCGACCGCGAGCACTTCCTCGAGGCGGCCCACCGGGACGACGGCGAGGGGGCGCTGCGGGAGTACGGCGGGCCGTTTCTGGCCGGATTGTCGCTCCCTGACGGCGATGCCTTCGAGGACTGGGCCTCGCTGGAGCGCCGACATCTGGAGGAGTCGCTGCTGCGGGTGGTCGAGCCGTATCTGCTCGACCTGTTGCGGCGCGGCCGGCCGGCGCAGGGGCGCGAAGCCCTTCAGCGGCTGCTGCAGGTGGCCCCGGAGCACGTCGAAGCGCGCCGGATCGCAGTCGATGTGCTGCTGCTACTCGGCGACCGGGCGGCCGCACGGGGTGAGGCCGAGGTGCTGGAGCAGTTGGCGCACACCGAGGACTCGCCGCTGACCGCCCGTGCCGCAGCGGCGGTGGCAAAGGCGCGGGAGAGCGACGGACCGGAGGCCTTCGCCACCGGCGAGCTCGGCCGCGACAACATGGCGCCCTTGACCCTCGATCTGGTGGGGCGCGCGGAGAGCTTCAATGTCGTGATCACGGCGTGGCGCCGGGCCCGGGCAGGCACGACGCAGATCCTGTTGATCACGGGCGGCGCCGGGATCGGCAAGAGCCGTCTGCTCTCCGCCATCGCGGGACGCTGTAACGGGCGCCGGGGGCGGGCGGTCTCGGTGCGCGCCAATCCCGGTGAACGGGAGGTGCCCTTCGGGTTCGCGGCCGCGATCGCGCATGCGCTGGCCTCCCAGCCCGGCGCCGCCGGCATCAATTCCGACAGCGCCCGCGAGCTCGTGGCCCTCGATCCGGGACTGGCCAGTCTGTTCGCCGTGACCCCGTCACCCACCGAGGGGACCGAGGCGGTGCGACGACGCGCGCTCGCCCTCTTCGACCTCATCTCGGCGATCACCGAACAGGAACCGCTCGCCCTCTTGCTGGATGACCTGCACTGGGCCGATACGGCGTCCCGGCAGCTGATGGCCATCGTGATGGGACGCAGCACCAATCTGGCGCTGATGGTCGTGGCGACGTCGCGCGGCGGGGCGGCAGGGCTGGTCGAGCATCGGGAGCTGCTGGTCTTGCCGCTGGCCATGCTCGAGCACGAGGCCGTCGTCGACGCCATCCGCAGCAGCGGCGAGTGGCCCGAGCAGGAGGGGGCGCAGCACTTCATCACGACCATGGCCGACGCCTGCGAGGGCCTTCCGCTGGCCATCGTGGAGCGCCTGTCGCTGGCGCAGGAACGCGGCGATCTCACGTTGAGCGAGGGGCGCTGGTCATCGCCCGACTGGGCGCACGCCGCGCAGGAGATCGCTATCGCGTCACCGCTCGACCAACGCCTGCGCGCCTGCACGGACGTCGAGCGGGCGCTGCTCGCGCTCTTTGCCGTAGCGGGGACCCCGCTCTCCACCGAGACGCTGTCCGCCTGCTCGCCCGACGCCGCCGAGGCGCTGCGCAGCCTGGAAGCCAAGGGCTTTCTGGAGCGCGACGACGATGCGTGGCAGCCGTCGCACGACGTCGTGTTGGAGCGCATTCAGGCGCTCTCCCCCACCGAGGCGCTGCGCACCGCGCGTCGCACACTCGCGGCGGCGCTCAGCGCCTCGGCGCGTCACGAGGGATTCGCCACCGCCGTCCGCCTGTTCGTCCGCGCGAACGACGATGCGCAAGCGGCCGTCGTCTTTGCGCGGATCGTGGCGCGGGCGCGCCGCGGCGGCGATCCGCGCCACGTGCAGGATCTGCTCGCGGACACCGTCACCGAGGGTCTCTCCGCCGCCCGCGTGCGGACCCTGC
>CANGXK010000176.1 GCA_947457715.1 Gemmatimonadota bacterium | reverse complement strand
GGCGCAACCGACTGGCGGTTCACGGCCGAACCCCGCGCCGCCGAAGCCGCCCGCACCGACGCTGCCGGCCTTCACCAAGGTGCCGACCACGTTCGAGGGGCTGTTTGCCGAGCGCGAGGCCCGGGCGCTCGACGTGCTCGGGTACCTGCGCTGCCTCGAAGGCACGGTGAACGCGCTCAGGGCCGGCGCGCTTGGCGGCGTCGAACGTGGCTGGTCGCTGACCTGCATCAAGCAAGGGGACGAGTGGCGCGGCATCTTCGGGGAGCTGACGGAGACGGCGCCCGGCATGCGGGTGAAGGTCCAGTACGCGCTGCGCAAGCCGGGGCCGACGGCCGGTACGCGCAGTGGCATGGTCGTGCGCGACCCGGTCGATACGGCACTGGCCAGCGGGACGGCGCGTGCCCTCCTACGCGGTCTCGCCGCCCGCGCGCCCGGCAACGGGCTCGGACAGTTCGTGCCGGTCACGCTCGCGCAGCAGAATTTTATCGAGGTGTGGTTCGTGCCGTCGGCCAACAGTCCGTCCCGTGCCGTCGTGGGCGGCGACTCGCTCATTCAGATGTCGCGCGACGGCATGCGTGAGCTGGGGCATGCCTCGAGCTCGCCGCCAATGCGGGTGTTGGCGATTCCTCCCGGCGCCCAGACCTTCACGCTCGACAGCCGCGAAGCGATGACTCCCCTGCTGACCGAACTGATGCTCGCCCACCTGGCGATCGACGTGCTGCCGGAAGTGCGCGTTCGGACGACCGCGTACGATGCGATTCTCACGCAGCGTACCCGCCAGTGGACGTTTGTGAAACGATGACGCGGTCGACGCTCGTGGTCTCACTCCTCGCGCTCTGCTGGTATGCCCCCGCGCCGACGACGGAGCAGGCGCTGGCCCCCTGTCCGGACACGCCCAACTGCGTATCGACCGAGGCGACTCGCGAATCGCAGCGCGTGCCGACGGTGCCGTTCTCGGATACGCCTGCCGGCGCGCTCGCCCGGGCCAGAACGGCGCTGCTCGCCGAACCCAGAACCATCGTGACGGTCGAGCGCGACGGCCAGCTGCATGCCGAATGCCGGAGTTTCCTGTTCCGGTTCGTCGATGACGTCGACCTCGTGGTCGATCCCGTCGCGCAGGTGTATCGTTTCCGGTCTGCCTCGCGTCTCGGGCGCGGCGACCTGGGAGTGAACCGCAAGCGCCTCGCCCGTCTGTCGGCGCGCCTTGCGTCGACGACGGCCACGCCTCACTGACCGGAGCTGACGGCATGTCGCTCGTACTGCGCCCCGCCACACCGGCGGACGTTCCCGTGATCCGGGAGCTCATCGAAGGACTCGCTGACTACGAGAAACTGCGTCACGAGTGCATCGCCACCGACGCGCTGCTCGAGGCGGCCCTGTTCGGCCCGCGACCGTCTGCGGAAGTGGTGATCGCGGAATGGGATGGCGCATCGGCCGCCTTCGCGCTCTTCTTTCACAGCTTCTCGACGTTTCTGGCGCGCCCGGGGATTTATCTCGAGGACCTGTTCGTGCGTCCGGCCTGTCGCGGGCGTGGCATCGGGAAGGCGCTCTTGCAGCACCTCGCGGCGCTGGCGGTGGCCCGGCAGTGCGGACGGCTGGAGTGGTCGGTCCTCGACTGGAATGTGGACGCGATCGGGTTCTACGAGAAGCTCGGCGCGCGCCCGCAGGAGGAATGGACCGTCTATCGCGTCACGGGGGATTCCCTGACGCGCCTCGCCAACGGAGAAGCCTGATCATGGAAGGGTCATCCCATCCGCCTGCGTACACGCGTCGACATGTCCTGCAGCGGTTGGCGGCCGGTGTCGCCGGGAGTGCGCTGTTGCCCTCGCTCACACGCGCCGGTGCCGTGCCTGAGCCGTGCGATGTCGCGACGGGGCGTCGGATCGACCGCATCGGCCTGCAGCTCTACACCGTGCGCCGCGCGCTAGCGAAGGATCTCGACGGGACCATCGCGGCGGTGGCGGCGGCGGGTATCACGGAGCTCGAGTTCGCGGGCTACTACGACAAGTCGCCGGCATGGTGGTCGGAGACGATGACGCGGCATGGGCTCACGGCGCCCGCCACCCATGAGGCGCTGCCGGCGACCGACGACGGCTGGCCCGCCATCGTCGACCGCGCGAAGGGCATGGGGCATGCGATCGTGATCGTGCCGTTCGTGGGCAACAACTACCGCGGCACGCGCGACAACTGGATGACGCTGGCCGAACGGCTCAACGCCGGCGCGCAGCAGGCGAAGGCGGCCGGGCTGGAGTTCGCGTATCACAACCACGACTTCGAGTTCGCGCCGGTCGACGGTACGACCGGCTACGACATCCTCACCTCGCAGACCGACGCATCCCTCGTGAAGCTCGAGCTCGACCTGTACTGGGCGGTGAAGGCGGGACACGATCCGCTTGCGATCATGAAGCAGCATGCGGGTCGCGTGGTGTGCTGTCACGTGAAGGATGCCGGCCCCGCCCCCGAACGGACGATGCGCGATGTCGGCGCCGGGACGATCGACTTCAAGACGCTCCTCGCCGCGGGTCGCGGGTATGGCCTCAGGCACTGGTTCATCGAACACGATCAACCGGCCGATCCGCTGGCGTCGGTCACGGCCAGTGCCGCCGCCATGCGCATGTACTGAGTGCGGCATCACCCGTCGCGACGCTCGCCGTCGCGACGCTCGCCGTCGCGGTGGATCTGCTCGGTCAAGGGCGACGTCGGCTTGTGGTCGCAGCCTGAGGCTGTAGCTTGGCCACACGCTTCTCCGCCCCCCGCCTGCCGGAGCCGTTCATGCCTGCAACAAAGATTCTCCGTAGTCCGCATCCTGACGTCATCATTCCGGACGTCCCGCTCGTGCCGTTTGTGCTCGGGCGCGCGGCGGAGTTTCCCGACCACCCCGCGATCATCTGCGGCGTAACGGGGAAGACCTACACCTATGCGCAACTCGCCGATGCGGTGCAGCACGTGGCGGCGGGACTGCACGCGCGCGGCATCCGCAAGGGGGATGTGGTCGGGATCGTGAGTCCCAATCTCCCCGACTTCCCCGTGGTGTTCTACGCCGCGGTCTCGATCGGCGCGATCTGCTCCACGGTCAATCCGATCGCGACGGCGGAAGAAATCGGTGCGCAGTTTGCCGACAGCGAAGCGGTAATGCTTGTCACGATTCCCGAACTCTTCGAGAAGTGCTCGGCCGCCGCGCGGCTGGCCAGCACCGTGCGCGAGATCGTGGTATTCGGCGACGCGGATGGGGCGACGCCATACCGGGAGCTCTTTGCGCATGGCAACACGCCCCCCGTCGTCGAGATTGACCCCGCGACGGATGTGGCCGCACTGCCGTATTCCAGCGGTACGTCGGGCATCCCGAAGGGCGTGATGCTCACGCATCGCAACCTCGTGGCGAATCTGCAGCAGATGCAGGCCATTACCGAGGTGATCGACAGCAACAGCCGGGTGCTGGGCGTGCTGCCGTTCTTCCACATCTATGGCATGGTCGTGGTGATGGGCGGCGCGCTGCGGCAGGGGGCCTGCATCGTGTCGCTGCCGCGCTTCGACCTCGAGCAGGTGCTCACGGTGCTGCAGGACCACGCGATCCGCATGGCGAACATCGTGCCGCCGATCCTGGTGGCGCTGGCGAAGCATCCGATCGTCGCGAACTACGATTTGTCGTCGCTCAAATATCTGTTCAGCGGTGCGGCCCCGCTCGGGGCCGAGCTGGCGTCGGCCTGCCAGGAACGCCTCGGGCTCAGGGTGCGGCAGGGGTACGGTCTCACCGAAACCAGCCCGGTCACGCACTTTCATCCCATGGATGACAGCCGCGTTGTGCTCGACTCGGTGGGACCGCCGGCGCCGAACACCGAGTGCCGGCTCGTCGATCCGGATACCGGTCTCGATTGCGCGCCCGGCGAGCGCGGCGAACTGTGGATGCGCGGGCCGCAGGTCATGAAGGGGTACTTCAACAAGCCGGAAGCGACCGCCGCCTGCCTGACCGACGATGGCTGGTTCAAGACCGGTGACATCGCGGTCGTCGATGCACTCGGGTGGTACAAGATCGTCGATCGCGTGAAGGAGCTGATCAAGTACAAAGGCATGCAGGTCGCGCCGGCCGAACTCGAAGCCCTGCTGCTGGGGCACGCCGCGATCGCCGACGTGGCTGTGATTCCCGTCCCCGATCCGGATGCCGGTGAGATTCCGAAGGCGTTTGTGGTGCTTCGCGCCCCGCTCACCGCCGCCGAGGTCATGGCCTTTGTCGCCGAACGGGTCTCGTCGTACAAGAAGGTGCGGCAGGTCGAGTTCGTGGACGCGATTCCGAAGTCGCCATCGGGCAAGATTCTGCGCCGGCTGCTCGTCGAGCAGGAACGACGGCGCGCGAACGCCTCATAATTCTCATTCCTCGCACAACGTCATGTCTTCTCCCCGTCTCGGCATCGGTTTCATCGGGTCCGGTTTCAACGCCCGCTTTCATATGCAGGGCTTCCGTCAGGTGCGCGACGCCGATGTGCTCGGCGTGTGGAGCCCCAATGCGAAGAACGCCGCGTCGGCGGCGAAGTATGCGCGCGAGCTCGATATCGGCGACTGCAGAGCCTACACGTCGATCACCGACATGGTGTGCGATCCGGCCATCGACGCGATCTGGCTGAACGGTCCCAATCATGCGCGCATCGAGAACGTCGAAGAAGTCTGCGCCGCTGTCACGTCGGGCAAGGCCACGCTCAAGGGGATCGCCTGCGAGAAGCCACTGGGGCGCACCGTGGCCGAAGCGACGCACATTCTCAAGCTCGTGGAGAAGGCCGGCATCATGCACGGCTATCTCGAAAACCAGTTCTTCGCGCCGCAGGTGAGCGTGGGCCACAACCTGATCTGGAAGCGCGGGGCTGCGAACACCGGACGCCCGTATCTCGCGCGTGCGGCCGAAGAGCACAGCGGTCCGCATGGTCCGTGGTTCTGGAGTGGCGAGCAGCAGGGCGGTGGGGTGCTGAACGACATGATGTGCCACTCGGTGCTCGTGGTGCGGCAGCTGCTCACGCCACCGGGCGAGTCGCTCACGACGCTGGTGCCCAAGCGCGTCACGGGCCACATCGCGTCGCTCAAGTGGTCGCGCAAGGAGTACGCGTCGCAGCTCAAGAAAACGATGGGCGTCGACTATCTCGAGAAGCCGTCGGAGGACTTCGCCAGCGTCACGATCGAGTTCGAAACGCCCGATGGCGGCATGGCCATCGGTGAAGCCACCACCAGCTGGAGCTTCGTCGGACCCGGCCTGCGTCTCAGCGCGGAACTGCTCGGCCCCGAGTACTCCATGAAGTGGAACTCGCTCGAGTCGGGGCTCGACCTGTTCTTCTCGCGTGCCGTGAAGGGCAAGACGGGCGAGGACCTCGTGGAGAAGCAGATGGCCGAAACGGGGCAGATGCCCGTGGTGGTGAACGAAGCCATCGCTTATGGCTATGAGGCCGAAGATCGGCACTTCGTGCGCGCCTTTCTCGGCAAGGAGAAGCCGGCGCTCACGTGGCACGACGGACTCGATGTCGTGAAGCTGCTCATGACGGCGTACATGAGCGCGGAGCAGGGCAAGACCATCGAATTCCCGCCCCGCCATCTCGACAAGTTCGTGCCGCAGGTGGCCCAGGGCACGTGGAAGCCGCGGTAGACTATTTCCGGTAGTTCACGTCAAGGGCGTCCAGCCGCGCGAGGTGCGTGGGCAGGCGCCCTCTGAAGTCGGCATAATCGCGACGCGACTTCGCGCTCCAGAGCACTTCCGACAACGCGACCATGCGCGGGTATGCCATGTACTCCACATGCTTGGCATTCGGCATGTACTCGGTCCAGAGTTGGGCCTGTGCGCCAAGAATGTGCTTGGCTTCGTTTGCGGAGAGCTGCGGCGGCACCGGCTCGAAAGCATACACGCTGTCGATCGGGGTGAATCCGCCGATGGCCAGCGGCTCCTTCGCTTTGTCGAGCGACTGATAGTGGTCGAAGTACGTGTGGCTCCCCGGCGCCATTACGACATCGTGGTTGGCCTTGGCCGCAGCAAT
>CANGXK010000175.1 GCA_947457715.1 Gemmatimonadota bacterium | reverse complement strand
CCCTCCTGAGCCTTGAACCGCTGTCGCATCGCGCCAGTCACCGCGGCCGTGAGCATGCCCATCAGGGCCGCTGGAGTACCGGCGACGACCTGCGCGAGGGGCCACATCGACGCCCCACCGCCCGCATACGGCGCGACGTACTCATGATACAGCTGCCACATAAGAAGCCCGAGCCACGGCACGATTCCGCCAGATCGTATGCCACTGCGCCCGGGCCGCAGGAATCCGAAGACCGCGCCGACGATCCCGGAGAGTATCAGTAACGTGGTCCACATTCGGGAGGTCTCTCCGTGTCTTATCTCAACTGGCGCCTAACGCCTCAGCTTTCTGCTGCAGCGCATCATACAAAGTGCGGCCGGACGGGCGACGTACGCCAGCACGGCGACCGCCTGCCGCACACTGCCTCGCGCTGCCAGCAGCAACGTTCCGTTAGATGTCTGCCGGTTCGATATACCGGTCCACGAACGGTCGCGCCTTCAACACTTCGATGCCACGCCAGCCGGATACCCGCAGCAGATGCTTATCGCCCGATACGATGAGGCGTGTGTTCGCGGCGAGCGCCGCCGCCAGGAACATCTCATCATCGGGATCCTCGCTCACGCGCTCATCGAGCGGTGGGGCATCCACCAGCAGGGCGTGCACCGTCAGCATCGCGAGCAACGCCTCGAGCGTCCCCACGAGCGGCTCACGCCCTTTGCTCAGCGCGAGCCCAACCCGTCGGTATTCCTCCAGAATCGGCGGCGAGATGACGAGGCGGATCCCGCCCGTGCTCCACGCCGTCAGAATACGGCCGGGCACGCCACCGAACAGCAGTCCTGACACCAAAACGTTGGTGTCCAGCACGACCTTCACTTGACGCGTCGCACCTTCTTGATCGCCCGCGGCACGTCGGCGGGCTTGAGACCAGCGGCTTTCGCCGCGCGCCGTGCGTGCGCCGTCAGCGCCGCGAACTCCGATAGGGCGGGCGGCTCGAGCACCTTCAGAATGACGACGTCGCGATCCGCCACGACCACGAACTGGGCACCCGTCTTCAGACCGAGGCGTTCGCGAATGGCTTCGGGGATGACGACCTGCCCTTTCGAGGACAAGGTCGTGGTCGCGGCATCGAACATACTGGCTCCTTTTAAGGGTCTTACCAGTAAGAATGGCGCCTACCGAGACTGCGGTCAAGTCGGCGTCTGCTACAGACATCTAACGCCTATTCGCTCGACCGACATACCGTCGGCGACACGATCGAGTTCCGGCGACTCCCGCACGATCCCACTCGGCCCGCCACTCCGCAAGCCCGCCCACTCTCGCAATCCGTGCGTCTCGTCCCCACATGTCTGCCGCTCGCATGCTGTTCGCTCGACCGATCTAGCGCGCGATACGGACGCGCGACACGGACGCGCGGCGTGGACGCGCGGTCGCCACACACACCAGCGCAGATCGTCGCGCGCGACACCCCTACCCCTACCCCCTACGTCGCCGTTACAAGTCCAACGGACTCCGTACCCCCAACCCGCCCCGGTTCAGCACGTGCGTGTAGATCATCGTCGTCCGCACGTCCTGATGCCCCAGCAACTCTTGGATCGTGCGGATGTCCGACCCCGAGGCCAGCAAATGCGTCGCAAAGCTGTGCCGGAACGTATGACACGTGGCCCGCTTCCCGATCTGTGCCGCACGCACGGCGTCCGTGACCGCGCGCTGCAGCACGCTCTCGTGCAGATGATGCCGGCGACGCTCGCCGGTCGTGGGGTCACGGTAGCCCCGCGTGGCCGGGAAAATCCACTGCCACGGCCAGCTCTGCGACGCGCGCTCGCCCAGTTTCCGGCCCAGGGCATCGGGTAACGCCACGTACCCACCGCCCGCGGCCAGGTCCCGCGCGTGCTGCGCCGCCACCCGCTCCAGATGCACCCGCAACGCCGGCACCACACGCTGCGGCAGCATCGTTACCCGATCTTTCTGCCCCTTCCCCGACCGGATCACGATCTCGCCGCGCGTCAGATCCACGTCCTTCACCCGTAGCGTGCAGCACTCCATCACCCGCATGCCGCTGCCGTACAGCAGCGACGCCATGAGGCGCGTCGTGCCTCGCATCGCCTGCAGCACACGCTGCGTTTCGTCGCGCGTCAGCACCACAGGCAGTCGCTCCGGGCGCTTCGCATGCAGGTGCTGCATGGCACCGGAAATCGGCACCCCCAACACCTCGCGGTACAGAAACAGCAACGCCGCCAGCGCCTGATTCTGCGTACTCGCACTCACCGCCTCGTCGCGCGCCAGATACGTCAGGAAATCACGCACCTGCTCCGCCCCTAGATCGCGGGGATGCCGACGTCGGTGAAACCGCACGTACCGGCGCACCCACTGCGCGTAGGCCGCCTCCGTCCGTGCGCTGTAGTGCTTCGCCACGATCCGGTCGTGCAGCACGCTCAAGAGAGTCCCGCCGTTGGCCATCACCCACGGTGCAACGCGTGCCACGCCCCCGCGTAACCGCCAGCGTGCACCCGCGACCCTGTCAACGCAGCCGGTCGGCATGCACCACGGTCCCCGCGTCGCATGTTCGCGCGCCCAACACGCACGCCGCCACCCACGGCCATGGCGGCGGAGAACGCGCCGGTACCCCGGCCGTCATGAACTGGACGCTGCGCAGCGACGACGGCACCCAGGCGGCGCCCGACGTCGGCAAGGTGGTCCGGGTCGTCATTCGTGGCGCATTCCAGACCCCAACCGCGACGACACCGGCGGCACGGGCGACATCCCCGATCCCTACTTCCGCCGCGCCGCCTCGGTGTCCACGTCGCGCGCCCACCCGTCCAGCTTGAACGTGAGCGCCCGCACCACCTCGGGGTGCAGGCGCGCCAGGTCGTTTCGCTCGCCGGGGTCGCGGCGCACATCGTACAGGAAGCTGTGGTTCCCCTCGATCACGAGCTTGCGGTCGCCGTCGCGCACGGCGCGCATCTCCCGCCGCGGCTGCACGGAGCGCCAGAACAGCGTGCGCGACACCGGCGGCGCCGTCCGCTCGAGGATCGGAAAGAGGTCAAGCCCCTCCAGCCTCGCCTCGGCCGGCACCGGCACCCCGGCGGCGGCCAGCACCGACGCGGTGAGGTCCATCGTGATGCCGACCTGCGACGTCACCGTCCCGGCGCGCAGGTGTCCGGGCCAGCGCACGATGGCGGGAACGCGAATCCCCCCCTCCCACGTGGTCCACTTACGGCTAAAGAGCGGCGTGTTGTCCGACAGCCACTCGCCGCCGTTGTCGTTGGTGAAGATCACGATGGTGCGGCGGGCCACGCCGGTACGCTCCAGCGCGGCCAGCACGCGCCCCACCTGCGTGTCGAGCGCCTCCACCATGCTCACGTAGTCGGCACGCGTGCTGGCGAGCGAATCGGCCGGCTTGAGGAAGCGGGCATTCCCCACCGCCCTACTCGGCGCATCCGGGCGCTGAAAGGGCCAGTGCGGCGCGTTGAAGGCGACGTCGATGAAGAAGGGCTGCGTCGCGTGCTGCTCGATGAAGGCCACGGCCTTGCTGCCGATCAGCGTGGTGCTGTACCCGTCCATGTCCACACGGCCCTCGTTCTCCCACAGGTCGGGCGCGCCGCGGCTGTCGTTGTGGTGCCAATAGTCGTGATAGCCGCTCTTGAGGCCGAAGAAGTAGTCGAAGCCATGTGCCAGCGGGCTCTGCTCGGCGGTGTAGCCGAGGTGCCACTTGCCCACGAGGGCCGTGGCATAGCCGCCGCTCTTGAGCAGGCGCGGGAGCGAATAGGGGGACGCGTCGAGGCCGTGCTCCCCAGCGTCCGGCGTGGCACCAGCGGCGGACAGTGGCTGCTCCACGCCGTAGCGCTGCTGATAGCGCCCGGTGATGAGCCCGGCGCGCGTGGGCGAGCACGTGGTGGCGTTGGCATAGAAGTCGGTGAAGCGCACGCCGTCGCGCGCGAGGCGATCGATGTTGGGGGTGCGGAGGTCTTTGGCGCCGTACACGCCGATGTCGGCATAGCCGAGGTCGTCGGTAATGATGAGGACGACGTTGGGGCGCGCGTCGGCGGGCTGGGCGCGGATCCCGGCGGGGATCGCGAGGAGAATGACGAAGGCGCTCGTGAGGGCCATCGCGAGGGCCATCGACGGGGCGCGGGGGCGGCGAGGGCGTGGAGCGCGGCGGATCAGCATACACGATTCTACTGCCTTCGGTCGCGGGACGCGTCAGCGGATTGCTGCGTCCGTCGTCGGGGGCTACCATCCCGATCAAGAGATGCTCACGTTGGTGCGCTCGCTCACCCTGATCCACCGGTCATGCATCCCCTGTTCAGCCACGAGTGGGCATTGGCGCTGGGCACCGCGCTCGAATCCAGTGCCATGTACCGGGAGGCGGCACGCCGGTGGGACGGGGCGGTGTGCCTGCAGCGCACCGCCGACCACGAGCATCCGGCGGCCACGGTGTTTCTCGACCTCAAGCACGGGCGTTGTCATGCGGCGCGCCTCGCCACGGAGGCCGACCTCCGACAGGCCAGGTATGTCATCAGCGGACCACTCACGGCGTGGCTGACGGTGCTGCGCGGCGACGAGGCCCCCACGGTGGCACTCATGCGTGGACACTTGACGCTGTCGAAGGGAATGTTGCCCATGCTGCTGCCCCACGTGGGTGCCGCCAATGCGCTCGTGGACGTGGTGCGCGCGGTGAGTCCGCTCACCGATCACGGCGCGCCCGACGTACGCAACACGCCGGACCACACTGCGGTCCCAACCAGCGGGTCGGCGACGCGGCCGGGATTCCGGAGTCTCGAGCGCGGCGCGTTGACCGACGAGTCGGTGCCATGGCGCCTCTGGGAGAAAGCCAAACGGCACGGCATCTGGAATCCGGCCGACATCGACTTCACGGTCGATGCACAACAGTGGCGCACGCTGGCGCCCGACGAGCAGGACCTGCTGCTCCGTCTCGCGACGCTGTTTCAGGGAGGCGAAGAGGCGGTGGTGATCGACATCCTGCCGCTGCTGGATGTGGTCTCGCAGGAACGGCGACTCGACGAACAGCTGTATCTCACGTCGTTCGTGTGGGAGGAAGCGAAGCACGTGGAGGGGATGCATCGGTTTCTGCACGCGGTGGGCGCACTTGACACCGACTTGACCCGATTCCACACGCCCGCGTACCACACGATCTTCACGGACGCGCTCCCGCAGGCGATGCAACGGCTTCGACACGACACGTCGCCGGTCGCGCAGGCCCGCGCTTCGGCCACGTACAACATGATCGTGGAAGGCGTGCTGGCGGAAACCGGGTATCACGTGTTTCACGAAATTCTCGTGTCACGCGGCATCCTGCCGGGCATGCAGCAGATGACCGGCCTGCTCAAGCTCGATGAGTCACGCCACATCGCCTACGGGCTGTATCTGCTGTCGCGCTTAGGCATCGAGCACGGCGCGCCGGTGTGGGACGCCATCGCCGACACCATCAACGTGCTGATGGACCCCGCCATCGCGGTGATCACGGAAGCGTTCGCGGCGTATCCGGCCGATGCCGTACCCTTCGCCCTGTCGGCGGCCCCGTTCGTGGAGCACGCCATGTCACAGGGCGCCAAACGTCTCGACCGGCTGGAGCGGGCCCGCGCTCAGGGCGTGCCGGTGGGGATGAAGGAGTAAGCTACTGCGGCGTGGCGGCGGCCTGCGTCCCCATCCACGCGCGCAACTCGGTCAGCTGCGCCTGCACCGCGTCGGGGTGCGTGGACTGCGGCGTCCGCTTGGCCCGCACTGACGACTGCGCGGTCACCACCCGCATCACGTCGGCGCCGAACTGCGGATGGAACGACCGCCACTCCGCCGGCGTCAACGCCTCGAAGGTGCGCTGCTGCTTGAGCAGCTCACGTACCATGCCCCCGACCACCTCGTGCGCCGTCCGGAACGCCACGCCTTTGGCCACCAGATAATCCGCCACGTCGGTGGCCAGCAGGAACCCCGACGCCGCCCGCGCCGTGCGCGCCCGATCGAGCGTCAGCGTGCGCACCACCGTGGCGGCCGCTCCCGCCGATCCCATCACGGTGTCCTCCGCGTCGAACAGCGACTCCTTGTCCT